>JAAYGA010000156.1 GCA_012727935.1 Pseudomonadaceae bacterium
ATCAAAATACGGCTTGGCGTCAGTACATTCAGCATCTGATTAAAGAAGCCCATATAGAAGGCTTTGATTATGAATCCTATTTGGATGAGAATGTGTTTTTAGGTTAAGAGCAGCGCATCTAAATCTAAAACGGTGATTTGTCTCTGTCCTGTTTGTGCAATCCATCCCGCGGCTTCAAACTCACTGAATCTACGGCTCAATGTTTCGGGCGTGGTGCCAAGGTAAGAGGCCAGATCTTTACGTGAAATAGGCAAGAGAAAGGTGTAAGCGTTTTCTTGCTCAGCCAAATCAGCTAGATATTGCGCAATACGTGTATTAATGCTTTCTGTGGCAATAGCCGTGGTTTGGCTTTCACTTCTGTTTAAACGCTTAGAAGTAAGCGTTCATTCTAGGGCGTTCTTGACTCATACCTAAATAAGCTATTTAACTTCTTTAAGTGGTGTCAGAAGCTCTGGGGAGACTTTGTATTGTTTACGCCCATCGTTGTCTTCGCCTAACACTATCACGCTTTTTCGATTAATTTTGGTTACTAAACCTACCTTAATCCCATCTCGGGCTTCAAAGGTTACTTTCATGCCTACATGCAGCCTAACTAAAGCCTGAAGGGTTTCTTTTTCACGTAATTCATCAATACGGCGGCAGATTAGATAGTTCAGTTCAAGTAACTGATCCAGTGTAAAACCTTCAAAATTCATGGTACTTATTCTCTACAGGCTTGATTGTCGCTGAGGGTGGTGTGGGTCGATTAACGCACGTAATGGATTGTCGGCAAATCGTTCTTTCCACAGCCGTGGGGTTAGTTCGTTAACTTTGCTAGCCGGGTGCTGGCTGATTCGCTGCAATACATCGACTAGGTAGGTGTAGGGATTGAGGTCGTGTAATTTGCAGGTGCTGATTAGGCTTTGGATGATGCCTAAGTGTTCAGCACCCAGTTCTGTCCAGCAGAACAGCCAGTTCTTACGACCCAGTGGAATGGGGCGCAGGGTGCGTTCTAAATGATTAGTGTCGGGTTGTACGTCTGGGTCTTCTAAGAAGACGCTTAGGCTGGCTTCACGTTTGAGCACATAGTTGAGTGCTTTGCTTAGTGGGTCACTGGGTAACAGGCCACTGTTTTCCAGTTGGTCTTGGCACCACTGGAAGAAGTGACTGACTAGAGGTTGTGTGTGGTCTTGGCGGTATTGGTGTTTTTTCTGGCCGCTGAGCCCTAGCTTTTTGATGGTTGCTTCGTTTTGATACAGCTTGGCAATTTGCTGCAGTGCCTCGGTGGCTTTTTCTGGGTGTTCTTTTTGGGCTTCAATAAAATAGCGGCGGCTGTGTACCCAACACTGGGCATGAGTGATGTTTTTTTGTGCGGCAGCATAGCGTGCATAAGCGGCATAGCCATCACTGATAAGCGTGCCTGAGAACTGTGATTTCAGCACTTGCTCAATATGAAGCTTGCCTCGACTATTTGAGTAGGTAAACACCACTTCATCGGCATCGCCATACATTGGCCAGAACCACCCGGATTTCATTTTGCCTTTTTGTGCCCCAGGCCGTTTTTGATGACCGGCTTTGATGGGTGTTTCATCCATTGCCAGCACTCGACTGCGTAAAATGCTGTCGGTTTGGGCATCAACGATGGGGCGCAGTAAATCAATGCTGCGTTTAACTAAATTGGTTAGGGTGCTGCGACTAACGGTGATACCCGCCTGTTGAATACGCTGGTGTTGACGGTAGAGGGGTAAGTGGAACTGAAACTTATCGACCAATAACCCAGCCAACAAGCTGACATCGGCGAGGCTGTTATCCAGTACATTAAACGCTGCGGCTGTTGTTACGGGTTTATTATCAGCCCCTTTAAGACGAAAAACAGGGCGCTCATGCTGAATAACAAGGTAGCTAGCGGCTTGTTGTGCTAACCGATAGGTTGTTTTAGTTCCAATAATCTCGTATTGATCAGCATTGGGGCCAGTTAACTC
>JAAYGA010000157.1 GCA_012727935.1 Pseudomonadaceae bacterium
GATTTACGTAGCTTTCCGTTTCCAGTACAAGTTTGCTGTCGGCTCAGTTTTAGCTTTGGTGCATGACGTTATTATTTTACTGGGCTTCTTCTCAGTCTTTAAAATTGATTTTGACCTCACCGTATTAGCAGCGCTTTTGGCTGTTGTGGGTTACTCCATTAACGACACCATCGTTATTTATGACCGAATTCGTGAGAATTTTCGTAAAATGCGTGAGGGTACGGTCAGTGAGC
The DNA here is from genome assembly GCA_012727935.1 of Pseudomonadaceae bacterium. Lineage (GTDB taxonomy): Bacteria > Pseudomonadota > Gammaproteobacteria > Pseudomonadales > Halomonadaceae > Marinospirillum. The sequence goes on from JAAYGA010000157.1 coordinate 234, forward strand.
TAATTAACCTTTCCATTAACCAAACGCTAATACGCACCACCATTACGTCATTAACAACCTTGCTGGTTGTTGTTGCGCTTTTCTTGTTGGGCGGAGAAATGATTCGCAACTTCGCTTTAGCATTAATGGTGGGCATTATTGTGGGTACTTATTCTTCTATCTATATTGCCGGCACACTGTTGCTAAGCATGAAAGTAACCCGAGACGATTTGGCTATCCCAGTTAAAGAAGGTGTATTAGAAGAAGACGGACGGCCTTAATCAGCCAAGCTGCTGGAAGGTTGTACAGAAGGTTTTAATTAAAAGACTCAGGTTAACAATCTTACAGGGGAATCTAACCTATACTTAATTTACCTAAAAAAGCACTTGCAGTTTTAGCAGCCTTTACACTCGCAGCCACGAGCAGCTTAGCCATGGCTACTGAAACTAAATCGGTTGCCATTACCGCCATTGTTGAACACCCAGCCTTAGATGCAGTAAGGGACGGTGTGTTAGATGCGCTGAATGAAGCCGGTTATATTCAAGGCAAAAACCTTAAATGGCAATACCAAAGCGCACAGGGTAATACTGGCACTGCTGCACAAATAGCCCGCAAGTTTATTGGTGATAAGCCCGATGCTTTAGTTGCTATAGCTACCCCTTCGGCTCAGTCTGCTGTTGCAGGTACTAAGCGTGTGCCCATAGTTTTCTCGGCAGTAACCGACCCAGTCGAAGCCCAGCTCGTTCCTTCTTGGGAAGCCAGCGGCACTAACGTAACGGGTGTATCTGACCTGCTTGAGTTAGACAAGCAAATCGAGCTAATTAAGAAAATTGTTCCCCATGCTAAAAAAATTGGCATGGTTTACAACCCAGGCGAAGCTAACTCTGTTGTTGTAGTGGAAGCTTTTAAAAAGATTTTACCCAAGTATGGTATGGAATTAGTAGAAGCTGCTGCACCTCGTACGGTTGATGTGGGGTCAGCTGCACGTAGCTTGGTTGGTAAAGTGGATGCTATTTATACCAACACTGACAACAACGTGGTTTCTGCTTATGAAGCCTTGGTTAAAGTCGGTAACGATAGAAAAATACCTTTAATTGCTTCAGACACTGACAGTGTTAAGCGCGGTGCTATTGCTGCCTTGGGTGTGAACTACCGTGACCTAGGCCGCCAGACTGGCCGCCTTGTAGTAAGAATTTTAGAAGGCGAAGCGCCCGGCGAAATTAAGCCAGAAACGAGCGATAACCTACAGTTGTTTTTAAATGAAACTGCCGCTAAAAAGCAAGGCGTTACCCTTTCTGAAGAACTGCTAAAAACTGCTA
>JAAYGA010000158.1 GCA_012727935.1 Pseudomonadaceae bacterium
CGCCTTTTGTAGCGATTAATACCGGTGCTTTAGCTGAATCGGTGATAGAAAGCGAGCTTTTTGGCCATGAAGCGGGTGCATTTACTGGCGCTCTTAAGCGCCGTATCGGTAAGTTTGAACACGCCAAGGGCGGTACCGTTTTTTTAGATGAAATTGAAAGCATGAGCCTAGATGTGCAGGTTAAGCTACTGCGCTTACTGCAAGAAAGGGTGGTCGAGCGAGTGGGTTCTAATCAACTTATCCCACTGGATATACGCATTATTGCTGCCACCAAAGAAGATTTATTAATTGCCGCCGATGAAGGGCGCTTTCGTGCCGATTTATATTATCGCCTTAATGTTGCGCAGCTTAATATACCGCCCCTACGCCAACGCACTGAAGATATTCTGCCGCTTTTTCAACACTTTACTAGCCTAGCCTGCCAAAAATATCAGGTAGATGAGCCCAGCTTAACAACCAGCATTCGTGCACAACTGCTAAGCCATGAGTGGCCGGGTAATATTCGTGAACTGCAAAATGCGGCTGAACGCTGGGCGCTGGGCTTAAATTTAGCCATTAATTCAACAGCAGAAACGAGCGCAACTAACAGCAGTAATAGCGATGAGCAACCCCTAGCCCAACAGGTTGAAGCATTTGAACGCAGCTTAATTACCGCCGAGCTAACCAAGCCACACAAGTCTTTGCGTGAAGTAGCTGAAGCCTTGCAACTACCACGCAAAACCCTGCATGACAAATTACGAAAATATGGATTAAGCTTTACCAACCTTGGCGAAAACTCGCCAAACACCAACTGAGGACGGCGGCAAACCGCCAAATTTTCTCTGTAAACGGTCTCTGTAAACGACCAAGCCCTTCCCATAAATCACCAAGCTGCCCTTTGTAAGCGAGCGGTAAGCCTACACAGTCCATTTAAAATGCTAATTTACTAGACTTTAGTTGCATAAATGTAGTTTTGGGCACGTAATCTGCAAGATCAAAGCCTGCATCCATCAGGACTTACTTGTCCTACAATAATAAAAGCGCCGCACCGCACTGCGGCACTCCTTACAGCAAGAGGAAATTTTAATGTTTAAAATGACCACTAAAGCACTGGTTTGTGCTGCATCCCTGACTATGGCAAGTTTTGCCTTAGCCGCAGATCCTATTGTTATTAAGTTTGCTCACGTAGTAGCCGAGCACACACCTAAAGGCCAAGGTGCGCTACTCTTCAAAAAGCTAGCTGAAGAACGTTTGCCCAATCAAGTACGTGTTGAGGTTTACCCCAACTCGTCACTTTTTGGTGATGGCAAAGAAATGGAAGCACTATTACTAGGCGATGTGCAGCTAATTGCACCTTCTCTAGCTAAATTTGAGCACTACTCCAAGCCTATTCAAATTTTTGACCTACCCTTCTTGTTTGACGACATTAATGCCGTTGACCGCTTCCAAAAAGGCCCTGTTGGTCAAGAGCTTTTGAAGTCGATGGAAAGCAAAGGCATTACTGGTCTAGGCTATTGGCACAATGGTCTTAAGCAGCTGTCTGCTAACAAAGAATTGCGCGAGCCAAGAGATGCACGTGGCTTGAAGTTCCGTGTACAAGCTTCTGCGGTACTCGATGAGCAATTCAAAGCCTTACGTGCTAACCCACGTAAAATGAGCTTCTCTGAAGTTTATCAAGGTTTACAAACCGGCGTAGTTAATGGCGCTGAAAACCCCTACTCAAATATCTACTCTCAGAAAATGCATGAAGTGCAGTCACACATTACTGAGTCTAACCACGGTTTACTAGACTACATGGTTATTACCAACACTGAGTTTTGGAATGGCCTACCTGCTGATATTCGTAATGAACTAACAGCCATCATGGAAGAAGTAACGGTTGAAGTGAATAAGCATGCTGAAAGCATTAACCAGCGCGACAAGCAAACCATTCTTGATAGTGGTAAAACCAAAATTCTATACCTAACCAAAGCTGAGCGTGAAAAATGGCGCAAAGCGATGAGGCCAGTATGGAAAAAGTTTGAAGCACAGATTGGTGCTGATCGCATTAAAGCCGCAGAAGCAGCTAATAAGCAGTAAAAATAGTACCAGCAAGTCCATGAGGGACTTGCTGGTATTTTTTTGAGCGAGATTAACCGTGCTACAACTTAAGATTCTGCCATCCTCTTCAGGAGATATTTTATGAACAAACTGCGCCTTATTTGGGATCGCTTTGAAGAGGGTTTTGTTGTCTTTTTATTGACAGCCATGACCTTAGTTACCTTTGTTTATGTCATCTTAAACAACTTTTACACCTTCTTTTATAGCCTTGCCGACCGTTTTGAAGAAAGCTCGCCTGGCTTGTCTGAGTTCTTTTTTGTTATAGGCGATTCTATTCTTGATATGGCTCAGGCCATGACTTGGAG
>JAAYGA010000159.1 GCA_012727935.1 Pseudomonadaceae bacterium
GATGATATCAACGAGGAACGCAACAGTGCATTTGTAGCAGTTACTAGAGCAAAACGTTGGTTATACATCTCTTATCCAAAACGTCGAACAATGCCTTGGGGAGATGTTCGAGCTCAAAGTCCATCCCGATTCATCAGGGAAATTCAGGAATGAGCAATCTAGGCCAGCACGGGTGTATCACACAAAGCCGTGTGGTTAGGTATTTGGCAAACTCTTCGTATATGACGATCAACATTAAGAATGTTTGTAGGTGGTGCCCATGTATGACCACAGTCAAACGCTAAACCCGCAAAAAGCACTGATTTGGCGCATTGTCCATCGCGACAATATCCCGTGGGTTTTGGATAACGGTTTGCACTGTGGTAATAGCACTGCTCAGGCACCTAATTGGGTTCACATAGGTAGTCCGGAGCTCATTGATAAGCGGGCAGCGCACCCTGTACCCGTGGGTATGGGTGGCTATTTAAATGACTATGTACCGTTTTATTTCACACCGTTTTCGCCAATGATGAAAAATATCCACAGCGGTTGGGGTGGAATCAGGCGACGAGCGAACGACGAAATTGTCATATTAGTGTCCGATTTACATCAGATTAAAAGTCAGGCCTTGCCCTTTGTTTTCACCGATGGGCATGCCTACTATGCATGGTCAAATTTTTATACTGACTTAGCTGATCTTAATAAAATTGATTGGTCTATTTTGCAGGCGCGTGACTTTAAGCGCGACCCCAATGACCCAGCTAAATTTGAGCGTTACCAAGCTGAGGCTTTAGTCCATCGGCATTGTCCGGTCAGTGCTTTAAAAGGCATGATTTGCTACAGTGAAAAAACCAAGCAGCAACTGGAAAGTTGGTTGCAGCAGCGCAGTTTATCCATGCCGGTATTTGCTCGAACAGGGTGGTATTTCTAATGATTTATTACACACAAGGTAATTTGCTGGAGGCCGATGTTGAAGCATTGGTCAATACCGTAAATACGGTTGGTGTGATGGGTAAAGGCATTGCGCTAATGTTTAAAGAACGCTTCCCTAAAAACATGGATGCCTATGCGCAGGCGTGTAAGAAGGGTAAGGTGATAACAGGCAAGATGTTTGTTACGGCAACCGATGAGCTGGTGGGTCCTCAGTGGGTTGTCAACTTTCCAACTAAACAGCATTGGCGTTCCAAATCGAAAATGGAATGGATCGAAGAAGGTTTGCAGGATTTACGTCGTTTGATCATTGATAACAAGATTAAGTCCATTGCTATTCCTCCTTTAGGTTCAGGACATGGTGGCTTAGATTGGCAAGATGTAAAGCCAAAGATCATTGATGCGCTGAGTGATATAGAAGACGTTAATATATGGGTCTATGAGCCTACTAAGAAATATCAAAATGTAGTTAAAAAGACTGGCGTTAAGAAATTAACACCAGCACGGGCGATAGTTGCAGAGCTGATTCGTCGTTATTGGATCTTAGGCATGGAGTGCAGCTTACTAGAAATTCAAAAGCTGGCTTGGTTCTTACAGAGAGTGATTCAAGCTGAAGGCTTAAAAAACGAGTTAAAGCTGAATTTTGAAGCTAGCAACTATGGTCCTTACGCTAATAATCTGGATCATTTGCTCAATGCTCTAGATGGCAGTTATCTAAAAGCAGATAAGCGCATACCGGATAGTGACCCTTTAGATGTCATCGCATTTAATGATGAAAAAAAGGTGCTAGTTGAAGCTTACCTTAGTAGCGAAGGCAAAGATTATTTACCGGCTTTGGAAAAAGCCAGTGAAATCAATAACGGCTTTGAGTCTCCCTTTGGATTGGAATTACTTTCTACCGTTGATTGGCTACTGACGAAAGAGGGTTGTGAGCCTACGCTAGAGTCGATTAAAAAAGGGATAGCCAATTGGCCAGCAGGCAAAAAATGGGCTGAGCGCAAGCTTGGGTTGTTTGATGATAAAAGTCTGCAAATTGCGATTGATCGTATGAACTCAATTGCACTGTAAAAGGAATTTAATTCTGTCTAGCCTTAACCAACTTGAACGCATCACCCAAGGCTGAGTTATTAAGTTATTTCGCCAAGATGAGAGCGGCGGGAACTGTTGAATAGACAAGCTTTGTAAAACCAAAAAAAACCCCGACTCAAGTTCGGGGTTTTTTATTATTTCTTAGTTCCAGCAGCAGCTGAATCTTTGGCAATTAATTCTTTTACTTTTTTAACTGACCAGACGCTTGCTACAACCATAACTGCTACAAGCACAATGCTTGAAACTACATATTGATCTAAGTACATAAGGCTTTCTCCACTCAAGCACAATAAACTCTTTAACTTCCTACTGCCTAAGTTTAACCCATATTCAAGCAGAAGAAATAGCCCCAACCTTAACCTAAGTCATTAATCAGCCTTTTAAAGGATTAAACGGCCTATTCCATACTCTTCATCTAAAATACGGCCTATCGCATTATTGCCGCTGCTTAGGTGATGTGCATACTGAGTGTGCAAGCAACGTACTTGTTGCCAGTTTTCTATGCCGCCCACGCCGCGCTTGGTAAAAACGTCGGTAAAGCCTAGGCGTTCAATCTCATCTTTGGTGGTTTGGCTCATAGCAGCCCAGCGCCTTGCTACATAATCTTCATGGCTTTGCTTATATTCAGCCATTAAAGCTGGGTCGTCTTGCAGGCGTTCTTCGAGTTCTTTTATTAACCCTGCGGCTTCTAAATGCGATAGTTCTTTAACCAAAAACCGGCTACTTAACCAATAAAAGGTAGGAAA
>JAAYGA010000160.1 GCA_012727935.1 Pseudomonadaceae bacterium
CTCAGCGCCGATGATAGTGTGGGGTCTCCCCATGTGAAAGTAGGTCATCGTCAGGCACTTATAAAATAAACCCCTAGCCAAACGGCTGGGGGTTTTTTTATGCCCAGAATTTAGTTAAAAAGCTTAGTTAAAGCGTTTGTTTAAAAATAAAGAGCTTAGATAAAGTATTTATTTAAAAAAGCTTTAAGAAAAAGTGATTAGAAAACTAATGAACTAACTTAACTTAGGACTTATTAGGCTAATAGCTCAAAGAGTACAAAAATAGAGTATAAAAAACCCCGCACTAGGCGGGGTAAGATCAAGGCTGTGAGTTTTTAGTTCTACTGATCGTAGTCTAAAACAACCTTGTCGCTCACTGGGTAACACTGGCAAGATAGTACATAACCTGCTGCTACCTCATAGTCTTCAAGAGCGTAGTTAGAGTCCATCTCTACTTCACCCTCTACTACCTTGGCGCGACAAGTAGAGCAAACACCAGCCTTACAAGAGTAAGGTAAGTCTGCACCAATTTCGTTACCTGCTTCAAGAATACTCTTAGTATTACGAACAAGTTCAAAGGCTAAAGAACGGCCATCTGAAATTACAGTAACATTACTGACGGCCTTGTTATCTACTTTGGCATCAGCTCTATCTTGACGTGCTACAGAAGCACCACCAGCAGGAGTAAATAGTTCAAAGTGAATCTTTGATTGATCTAAACCGTGGTTTTTTAGTGAGCCACTAACAGTCTCAGTCATTTGTAATGGGCCACAAATAAATGCTGCAGTTAAATCAGCTGGCTTAACCCACTGTTCAAATAGTGCATCACATTTTTCGCTATCAATGATGCCATTATAAAGTTCAATATCTTGCTGTTCACGATTAAAGATAAACACTAGGTTTAATCGCTGCATGTATTTGTTTTTAAGGTCTGATAGCTGCTCACGAAACATAGTAGAGCTAGTAGAGTAGTTACCATAAAATAGGGTAAATTTACTCTTAGGCTCTGTTTCTAAAGTGGTTTTTATAATCGAAAGAATCGGAGTAATACCACTACCCGCAGCAACAGCTAAATAGTTGCCTTCCTGATTAGAGTCTAACTGAGTAAAAAACTTGCCTTGAGGTGGCATTACATCAATTACTTGACCCGCTTTAAGTTCTTCATTAGCGAAGGTTGAAAATACGCCGCCAGGTACTTTTTTAATGGCTACTCTTAGCTCGCCATCGTTAACACCTGTACAGATAGAATAGGAGCGACGAATGTCTTCACCATTAATCAGCGTTCTAAGTGTTAGGTATTGGCCTTGTGTGAACTGGTAGGCATCTTTTAGTGTTTCTGGTAGATCAAAAGCCAGAGATACAGCATCACGCGTTTCTGGTCTGACTTCTTTAATAGTCAGAGAATGGAATTGGCTCATAATAATCTCAATTTTGTTATATGCACTTGAAGTAATCGAAGGGTTCTAAGCAGTCAGTACAACGATAAAGCGCCTTGCAGGCAGTAGAACCAAACTCACTTACTTGTTCAGTATGGCTGCTACCACAAAGTGGGCAGGTAATCTGTTGATCATGCCCAAGTAGCGTCATTTTACTGGCACTACCCTGAGGTGGTGCTATACCAAACTGACGAAGTTTTTCTCTTCCTACAGGTGTAATCCAATCGGTTGTCCAAGCGGGTGTTAACACCCGCTTGATTTGTGGATCGCGAATACCACCCTGCATAAGTGCAGCAGCAATTAGCTCTTCGATTAAGTCAGTAGCAGGACAGCCAGAATAAGTTGGTGTAACATCAACCACTAACTGTTCGCCCTGCCAACTTAATTTACGTACAACCCCTAGTTCCACAACACTGACTGCCGGTACTTCAGGGTCTTTCACTTCTTCCAATAATTGCCAGATTTGATCTTCAGTTAAGGGTTCACCACACGCATTGGCTGGCACCCTATCACTAGCAATCATTGGGTTTTCAAGTGGAGCCGCTACCGGCTTAGATGTTTTACCAGGTTTTTGCATCCGGATAAGCTCTCTGTAAGAACTGCATTTCAGCTAGAATTAAGCCTAGGTGCTCTGTATGGATACCTTTTTTACTGCCTAGGAGCATCCAAGCGTTGTCATCTTGTAGGCTAAGCGTGGCTTCAGTTAATACTTCTTTAACCATGCCTTTCCAATCTGCAGCTAGTTGTTCTGGGTTAGGTGCTAAACCTTGTGCTGCTAAGTCTAGTTCAACCTGATCAGGTGTAATGAGTTCACCTGTAAAGCGCCAAATACTTTCTACTGCTTCTTCCATACGCTGATGACTTTCTTTAGTACCATCACCTAGGCGTTTAACCCAAGCAGAAGAACGGCGTAGGTGATAAGTCACTTCTTTTAAAGCCTTAGCAGCAATACCAGCCATGCGTTCATCGGGCGCATTGACTAAAGATTGCAAGGTAAAGTAGTGCCAAACATCAAAGAAGAACTGGCGTGCCATAGTAACTGCATAGTCACCATTGGGCTGTTCAGTTAATAGCAGGTTGCGGTAATCGTGTGCATCACGGCGGAAAGCAAGTGTATCTGCATCACGCTTAGCTTCGTCTAAATCGGCTGCATACTCATACCAGTTACGTGCTTGACCAACTAAGTCTAAAGCAACGTTCATTAGCGCCATTTCTTCTTCAATTGCAGGTGCTTTACCGCAAAGCTCACAAAGACGCTGACTAATAATTAGGTTTGAATCTGCAAGTCTTAGCAGGTATTCCTGCAAAGACTTTTGTTGTGTTAGTACTTGAGTCATTTTCTTCCCCTTACATCTGGCCAACTTCGTCGGGCAGCTCATAGAAAGAAGCATGACGATAAACTTTGTCTTGCGATGGGTCGAACAAAGGCTCTTTCTCATCAGGAGAAGAAGCAGTAATGTTATTGGATGGAACAACCCAAATGCTTACACCTTCGTTACGGCGAGTGTAAAGTTCGCGAGCATTTTCCATAGCCATGCTTTTATCAGCAGCGTGAACGCTACCTACGTGGCGGTGGTTAAGACCGTGCTTGCTGCGTACAAATACTTCGTAGAGTGGCCATTCTTCAGACATTTTTAATCTCCTAATCAATAATTAAGCGGCGTCGCGCTGTTTTTGTTGTTGTTTCTCGGCATAGGCTTTTGCTGCCTGACGTACCCAAGTGCCTTCATCAATGGCTTTTTTACGTGTAGCAATGCGCTCACGGTTGCAAGGGCCATTACCTTTTAGAACTTCGTAGAACTCGTTCCAATCAATTTCACCAAAGTCGTAATGCCCAGTTTCTTCGTTCCACTTAAGGTCTGGATCGGGTGCAGTGCAACCAAGGAATTCAAGTTGTGGAATAGTTTGGTCAATAAACATCTGGCGCAACTCATCATTACTCTTACGCTTAATTTTCCAAGCCATAGACTGTTGTGAGTTAGGTGAATGTTCATCAGAAGGACCAAACATCATTAGTGCAGGCCACCAAAGACGGTTAATTGAATCTTGAACCATGGCTTTTTGTTCTGCAGTGCCTTCACGCATCATATCTAAAAGGATTTGATAACCCTGACGTTGGTGGAAGCTTTCTTCTTTACAGATACGCACCATAGCGCGTGAATAAGGGCCGTAAGAAGTACGCTGTAAAACAACTTGGTTTACGATAGCAGCGCCATCAACAAGCCAACCAACAGCACCCATATCAGACCAGTTCAGTGTTGGGTAGTTAAAAATACTGGAATACTTAGCCTTGCCTTGGTGAAGTTTTTCAATTTCTTCATCGCGGCTTGCGCCTAAGGTTTCCATCGCACTATATAAGTACAAGCCGTGGCCTGCTTCATCTTGAATTTTGGCCATTAACTGCAGCTTACGCTTAAGTGTTGGCGCACGCGTTACCCAGTTGCCTTCAGGTAACATGCCGACTACTTCAGAGTGAGCGTGCTGAGAAATTTGGCGCACCAGTGTTTTACGGTAAGCATCGGGCATCCAATTTTTTGGCTCGATCTTAATTTCCGCATCTACTTTTTCTTGAAAATCGCGTTCTTCAGGTGACATTTCTTCTAATGTCTTAACGCGTTTTACTCCGGTTTCAACGAGTTGGGCGTACATCTTATGCCTCCAATTGGTCTTTTTTGTTTTTGGATTACTGTTAATTCATGTAACCCAGATGATTTGGCTAAGAAGCTAGTGTTATTTTTATATGATACCTAAACTAATATCAAGTACTGATTTTATGTATCGTGTTTTTTGTAGGCTTTTTTTGACGAGTTTTGTTCAGTTTTAGTATTTTATTCCAACTTAAAATAAACAAAGCACGCTACACAATTAGCTAATTTAGCTTTTTGCATAGCGTGCTTTTTTTAGGTTTTTCGGCTAGTTATTAGCTTACTAAATGACTTTTTGGTGCGGTTTTAGGCTGGGCTTGGTCGAAGTAACCTTCGGTAAATATTTTACTTTCTTGTCCACCCAGTTTTTTTACTGCCACAATACAAGCTTCAACAAAACTTGGGCTGCCCGCAATAAAAACACTGTGTTGTGAGAGGTCTTTGAAGGCTTGTGGTAACACGTCGGGTACCAATCCATTCAGGTAAGCTGAATTACTTTCATGGGTTAGGGTTGGCTTATAGTTAAAATTACGATGCTTAGCTTCCCAGTAGCTCATTAAACCTTTTTCATACAAATCAGCTTCTGTTCTTGCTGAAAAAATAAGGGTTACAGGTTTGCGAAAGTCGCGTCTAAGTGCTGCTTCAGTTAAAGATAAAAGTGGAGCAAGCCCAGAACCTGCAGCGATACAAAGGACAGGTGTGTCGGTAGCTAGATCACCAATAAAAGTACCGTAGGGGCCATTTATTTTAACCATGTCGCCAGTTTTAAGGCTGCCATGTACCCAGTTACTAGTTTTTCCGTCTGTTACTTGAGTTATCTGTAGTAAAATCTCGCCGTCTTGTCGAGGCGCATTGGCAATGGAATAGCAGCGTTCAGGAGCCGTATTAGGGTTGTCGCCAAGGGTTACATATTGCCCTGGCCAGTAGCGCATTGCCTGCCCAATAGGGCGTAATCTAAGCTGTTTAATTTTGGGTGTGCATTGGGTTATTTCAGTAATGGTGTAACGTTGGTTTTCTTTGGGCGGAAAAAGTTTGGGTCTTGCATCTTCCGTACCCCATTCAATGACTAGCTCTTCAGTTAAAGGTTTTGCCATGCACATTAGGCCATAACCTTGTTTGCGCTCTTCTTGGCTAAGCGCCATGTCTAGCACCATACCTTGGTCGAACTGGCCTGAAATTACTTTTACTTTACATTCACCACAGGCACCTGCGCGGCAGTTATTAGGTAGAGCGTGGCCTTTTTTTTCTAGTGCGGCTAACACTGTATCACCGGAAGCGCATTCAACTTCGCGTCCCGACGGATGAAGGACGATTTTTTGCATACCTGCCTCTTGCTGAGGTTATTTGTTGGATTTGTTTTAAGCAGCTGTAGAGTTTAAGTTTTAAGGCCCTAGCAGAATATTTTGCTAGGGCCTGTTCGCATTAATTAAACTTAGAAGACTGGAATAATGTCTTCCATGTCTATGTCGGATACTTCTTGACCGTCAATGCCTACTTCAGGAATGGCAGGGAAAGGAATGTTGTAGCGGTCTAGCACGCCTTTTAAATTCAACATGGCATTGCGCCAGTTTTCTTTTTTGGCTTCATAACTAGGCACACCAAAACCGGCATTACGAGCAATTTCTTCTGCTTCACGCTGGCTGGTAATAAAGTCGTCGGGTAGGTCCCAGAACTCCATGGGCGGCTCAAACAAAACGGCTGATAAAAATAGGTAGCCAGCGCGAATTTGCTTGGTTACTAGGGCGCGTTCGTCATCTTGCATACCTGGGTAGTCACGCTCCATCAGTGCCATACAAATCGCCATGTGGCGACCTTCATCACGACCAATATTTTTGAAGGCTTCTTTAAATACTAGCTCACGGCTATTTTCGTGCATTTGTTTAAAGATAGTGGCTGCCGCAATTTCACCCATTAAGAAAGAGCTGAACAACACACCTAGGGAGTATTTAGGCACTGCTTTTTTGTAGCCATTCCAATAACGGCCACCGTTGTAATAAAGCCATTTGGCGTTTTTTTGTAGACGTTTACCAATTTCAGTTTTAGGCTCGTAGGTAATAGGGTCTGGGTGGCCTAAAAACTTAGTGATAGCCATACCACACATTTGTTCGTGGTTTTGCTCATCACGGGTTACTGAAAAGAAGCAGCGACGTACAGCATCTTCTTCGTGCATTTCATAGGTTTTAATAAAAGCTTCAGCAAATACTGGCGGGGCAGAAGCGTCGAATACTGACAGAAGTGTCCACCAGTAGGCAATAGATTCACGCTCTTCCCAGCTATAAGATTCAACGTCTAAAGTGTCCCAAGGCAGATCTTTAGGGTCCCAGTTTTCACGTTGTGCTGCATCCCAAACTTCTTCCATCTTTTCAGTTTGTGAGTGCCAAGACAGCGGATAAATATTGGGCTGTTCTGTCTCAGGTGGGAATTCCATTGTTTTGGCGAGTTGCTCATTCTTAGCCATTTTTGTGACCTCTTTTGATTTTATTTTTTTTGTAGGGTTATGACTTGCAAGTCACTTACTGTTATATGTGACACAAGAATTGGTGTCAACGACTAGTTTTGTGTATCGTATATTTTTTTTGATTTAAGTCAATAAAATTTAGATTTTTGGCATAAAAAAACCCCACATAAAGTGAGGTTTATTGTGGCTTAGCGGCTATTATTTACGCTTATCAAATACGCGCGTTGCCTTGCCTTCAGAACGTGGTAAAAGGCCGGCATTGCATACTTTTACATGAGTGCTAATACCGATCACAGATTTAATGTGATGCTGTAATTCTTTAGCAATTCTTTGACAGGTTTCAGCATCGGATGCATTAGCATCAGGCTTAAGCTCAACACGAATATCTACGCAGTCTAAATTACCATCGCGATACACAACTATTTCGTAGTGAGGCGCAAGAGATGCAATTTTAAGAATCTGCTCTTCAATCTGCGTTGGGAAGACGTTTACGCCACGAATAATCAACATATCGTCACTACGGCCAGTAATTTTATCAATGCGGCGCATAGGGCGTGCTGTACCGGGTAATAAGCGGGTTAAATCGCGGGTACGGTAGCGAATAATCGGCATGGCTTCTTTGGTTAAAGAAGTGAACACTAATTCGCCGTATTCACCATCAGGTAACACTTCACCGGTTGCTGGGTCAATAATTTCTGGGTAGAAGTGATCTTCCCAAATAGTTGGGCCATCTTTAGTTTCTGCACACTCCATACCTACACCTGGCCCCATAACTTCTGAAAGACCATAGATATCTAGTGCTTGAATACCAAGACGTTGTTCTAGCTCGGTACGCATGCTGTCTGTCCAAGGCTCGGCACCAAAGATACCAATACGCAAAGGTAGCTTGTGTGGGTCAATGCCTTGACGATCAAATTCATCAGCAATGTTTAGCATGTAAGAAGGTGTCACCATAATGATGTCAGGACCAAAATCATTAATCAGTTGAACCTGCTTTTCCGTTTGACCACCCGACATAGGAATAACCGTACAGCCTAAGCGTTCAGCACCGTAGTGAGCACCTAAACCACCCGTAAACAAACCGTAGCCGTAAGCAACGTGAACCTTGTCGCCAGCATGGCCGCCAGCAGCACGAATAGAGCGAGCGACTACATCGGCCCAAGTATTAATGTCGTTTTGCGTGTAACCAACAACAGTAGGTTGACCCGTGGTACCGCTTGAAGCGTGAATACGAACAATGTCACGCATAGGCGTAGCAAACATGCCGTAGGGGTAGTTGTCGCGTAGGTCGGCTTTGGTAGTAAAGCTTAGCTTGCCTAAATCTTCTAAGCAGTTAATTTCTAAAGGGTGAATACCCTTGTCAGTAAAAGCTTTACGGTAAAAAGGCACGTTGGTGTAAGCATGATTTAGGCTCCAGCGTAGACGTTGTAACTGCCTATGACGTAGCTCATCAACGCTGGCAGTTTCAAGAGGGTCTAGGGTGCCGAGTTTTTGTAAGGGTAGGCTCATTTTTTATTCCTAATTTTTTGTGTAGCTAGGTAGCAATTAACTACCTAGCAGTTGGATCTTTATTTTTATTTAACTAAAAAAACTTAAACACGCTCAATAATGATTGCGATACCTTGGCCTACACCTATGCACATGGTGCAAAGTGCATAACGGCTAGACTTGCCTTCAGAGTGAAGTTTTTCTAATTCATGCAAAGCGGTGGTCACTAAACGTGCACCACTCATACCTAATGGGTGGCCTAGTGAAATGGCACCACCATTAGGGTTAACTTGTGGCGCATCATCGGCTAGGCCTAAATCACGCATTACCGCCAGTGCTTGTGCAGCAAAGGCTTCGTTTAGCTCAATAACGTCCATATCTTCAAGTTTTAAACCGGCTACTTCTAGCACTTTACGGGTGGCAGGCGCTGGTCCAAAACCCATAATGCGAGGTTCAACACCGGCTGTTGCCATAGCAATAACTTTGCCACGAGGCTTTAAACCAAACTGCTTAACGCCTTCAGAGCTGGCCATTAACAAAGCACAAGCACCATCGTTTACACCCGAAGCATTACCTGGGGTAACGCTACCGCCTTCTCTAAAAGGTGTCGGTAGTTTAGCCAGTGCTTCTAGTGTAGTAAGGCGAGGGTGTTCATCGGTATCAACAACCAAAGCTTCTTGCTTGCGGCGTGGAACTAAAACTGGGGTAATTTCTTGTGCTAAACGGCCATTGGCTTGGGCAGCAGCAGTGCGTTGTTGGCTGCGTAGTGCAAAGGCATCTTGGTCGGCACGAGAAATATTAAAATCTTCAGCCACGTTTTCTGCCGTTTCAGGCATGGAATCAACGCCATACTGCTTTTTCATTAGTGGGTTAATAAAACGCCAGCCAATGGTGGTATCAAACATTTCTGCTTGGCGGCTGAAGGCTGAATCTGCTTTACCCATAACAAAGGGCGCACGCGACATAGATTCTACGCCGCCTGCAATCAGTAATTTAGCTTCGCCAGTACGCAGAGCACGAGCTGCTGTTCCGACTGCATCCATACCTGAACCACACAGGCGGTTAATGGTGCCACCGGGTACATCAATCGGTAGTCCAGCTAAAAGTGCTGACATACGTGCTACGTCGCGGTTGTCTTCACCGGCTTGGTTAGCACAACCGTAAAGTACATCATCAACTTTGCTCCAGTCTAAGTCTGGGTGGCGTTCCATTAGGGCTTTCATAGGAACCGCACCTAGGTCATCGGCTCTGACCGAAGACAAAGCACCACCGTAGCGACCAACTGGGGTTCTTATTGCATCAATAATGTAAGCATCTTGTAATAAATTGGTTTGACTCATCGTTATTCCTCTAGGCGGCGAACACTGCCGCGAACTTGATAGGATTTACCACGGAAGTAGGCAACCACTTGGTTATCTTGATTGGTAATGGTGATGTCGTAGATACCGGTACGATTACCCCGGCTACGCTCTTCAGCGGTGGCGGTTAATAGGTCACCTTCTTTAGCTGGATAAACGTATTCAATACTGCAGCCTGAAGCTACAGTTGCTTTATCGTAGGTGTTGCAGGAAAAAGCAAAAGCAGAGTCAGCCAGAGTAAAAAGATATCCACCATGGCAAGCGCCATGGCCTTGAATCATTCGGTTATCAACAGTCATGGTTAGCACTGCACGACCGGGTGCTACCGAGGCAATTTTCATACCTAGCTGTTGGCTAGCCTGATCGCGTGAAAACATGGCTTCAGCACAGGCTTCTGCTAATTGTTGCGGTGTTAAATCTGTCATAACGCTTCTCTTTTATTATTAGGTATTTTTACTATTAGGTATTAAGCAGAAAAACTTTGTCCGTTAAAGGCATTACGGCGCAGTAATAACGAGGGACGGTAACGGTCTTCGCCATAACTAGCTTGTAAGTTAGTAAGCACTTGCCAAATAACGCCTTGGCCAAGACTATCGCTCCAGCTAAGCGGGCCTTGTGGGTAATTCACACCAGCACACATGGCTAGGTCAACATCGGCGGCACTTGCAACGCCTTGCAATACGGCATCGGCAGCTTCGTTAGTCAGCATAGCCAAAGTTCGCATCACCACTAGGCCGGGGGAGTCGCTTAGTAAGCTAACGGCTAGCCCCGCTTTTTGTAAAAGCGCAGTGGCATCGTTTACTGCCGCAGCAGAAGTCTGTTTAGCAGCAGCTATCGCAAGGCGGGTAGCCTGTTGGTAGTCTTTAGCTAGGTCAAAAACGACTAGGTCTTGTAAGCCATCACTAACCACTCGCTCACTTGCCATGCGGCCATCGGTTAAGGCTAGGGTTGCTTCACCAAAACGAATAACACCAGCACCGGCACGTTCAATAACATTCAAGCCAGCTTGCTTAAAGCGCTCCGCTAAACCGCTAGCAGCGCCTAGTTCACCTTCAATAATCACTGGCTGTTCAGTGAAGCTTTGTGTAGCTGCAACAACTAGGCTGGGGCGCTCGGCACCTTCAGCATAAGAATAAAAACCTTGGCCAGTTTTACGACCTAAGCGGCCAGCTTCAACCAAAGCTTTTTGAATGAGCGAAGGCTGAAAACGGAAATCGCCGTAATAAGCAGAGAAAACGGATTCAGTGACAGCGTAATTAACGTCGTGGCCAATTAAGTCCATTAGTTCAAAAGGACCCATACGGAAGTTGCCAGCGTCACGCAATAAAGCATCGAGCGTGGCAGGTTCAGCGGCTTGTTCTTGCATTAAGCGTAAGCTTTCAGCATAGAAAGGACGCGCCACACGGTTAACAATAAAGCCGGGGGTGGAGGTAGCAAAAACTGGCTTTTTACCCCAAGCAGCAGCGGTAGCGTGAACCACTTCAGCTAGCTTTTTGTCGGTCGCTAAACCCAGAATAACTTCAACCA
>JAAYGA010000161.1 GCA_012727935.1 Pseudomonadaceae bacterium
CCCCGCACTCAGCATGGTGGGTGTAGGGAAACTGGTCAAAGAAAGCTAACCGCTCAATTCTATGCGTAAGCGTTAGTGTTTTTAGGTTTTCTACAAGCGTTGCTGGGTTGCAGGAAATATAGATAATGCACTCGTAGTTTTGCACCTGTGCTAGCGTATCGTTATCCAGCCCTGCTCTGGGTGGGTCTACCAAGACGGTTGAAAAATCATACGCTTGTAAATTAAATTTACTGGCTTCTTCTGAATTGGGCTCATTTAATGCTTTAGAAAAATCTTCAGCAGCGATGCGCTCAATTCTTACATTATCAATCTTATTCGCCTGAATGTTATACTGTCCGGCTGCAACGGAAGTGCGGCTAATTTCAGTGCCTAGTAATTGCCTAAAGTTATTGGCTAAAGCCAGCGTGAAATTACCATTGCCGCAGTAGAGTTCCACTAGGTCACGTTTTTCTTCATCCGCTTTAAGACTAGAAACAGCGTCTGCCCATTCCAACATACTTTGACAAATCCAAGGGTTGGGTTGAGTAAAACTGCCTTCTACTTGTTTATAAAGCAATGTTTGCCCGTTGACTTGTAAAGCCTCAACAACAAAATCTTGTTCTAATACGCGCTTTTGTTTTCTGGCTCTACCAATAATCATAACACCCAGTTGTTCTTGCAGCTTCTTGGCGGCTATTTCCCATTCGTCTTCTAGCTGGCGGTGATAAATTAAGCTCAGTAATACTTGGCCCGATAAAGTCGTTAAAAACTCAACTTGAAATAAACGGTGGCGCAGCAAGGGCTTGTCACGAATGGCATCCAGCAACAGCGGCATTAAGCGGTTAATTTCTTTTCCTGCAACAGGGTATTGCTCCATACGAACCAGTGTGCGGTCTTTTTTAGGATCTTCACCTATTTCAAACATGGCATAAAATAAATCATCGCCTTCATGCCAAACACGAAACTCAGTACGCAAACGGTAATGGCTAGCGGGCGAAGCAAAAACCTCTAGCTTAGGTGGATTAAATTCAGCAAAAGTTTGGCGTAATAATGCTGCTTTTTCAGCCAGCAATTGTGAATAAATAGCTGGATTTACCTGAGGAAGACTAGAAGACATAAGTTGTTTTTTATCTCGTAAAAAAAATGTTAAATGGCGTGTTCAGTAAATTCAAAACCCGTCAAGTATTTTAGATGATTAAAACCAAAGCGCTGCAAAGATCGTGGTAGCTGGCTATTTATTGCTAAAGGTGCGGTTAACCAGCAGCTAGCGGCGAAGTTTTCGGGGCTAGATGGGTTGGCATAACCAGCATCATCTAGCAATTGCACCACACGCCGCGCAATGGCAGCGCCTGAATTTATCCATTGCCAAGGTGCTGCACCAGCTTGTTCGGCGACTTTGGCAAGTTGTGCTTGCAGTAAAGGAAAATGCGTGCAACCTAATATAACTGTATCAAGGCGCGGTTCTGCTAATAATGGCTGTAGAATTTCTAGTAGGTCTTTGTCAGCAACTTGACCGCCTGCTAAAAACACTTCGGCTAATTCAACGAGGCGATTACTACCCACTTTTATAATGTCGCAATCCGCAGCAAATTCATTAATTAACTGTTGAGTGTAAGGTCGGTTAACTGTACCACAGGTTGCTAGTAAGCCCATTTGCCTGCTGCGGGTTATTAAAGCAGCCGGTTTTATGGCTGGAACAACACCGACGATTGGCAAATTAAAGTGTTGGCGTAATTCAGGTAAGGTTAAAGTGCTGGCTGTGTTGCAGGCGATGATAATTAAACAAGGTTGAATCGCTTCTACCAAGCCACTGACAACAGCATAGACTCTTTGCTTTAGCCAAGCTTCAGGTTTTTGCCCGTAAGGAAAAGCGGCATTATCACAGGCATAAATTAAAGGTAGGCTGGGCATACGTTCGCGTAATGCTTGTACAATTGACAGC
>JAAYGA010000162.1 GCA_012727935.1 Pseudomonadaceae bacterium
TGACTAAGCGTTTTAATTTCTTTTTCCAGCAAAAGCCAGTCAACGGCCTCTGAAGGGTAAAGTAAAGCAGCCAAACCCGATTGCAGACGTAAGAGGTGATCCTCTAAAAAAATTGCCTGCCCCTCTGTTACCCTAAGGGTAGTAAAAACACCTTCACCGAACGCTAAAGCACGACTTGCTAGCAACCAATCTAAGTCACTAGCAGCAGGGTTACGACCATTTAACAACATGGGGGGTAGGCTAGTCATGGTTTTAAATCTTACTGAAAATTAAGCTGCCGTTGGTGCCACCAAACCCAAAAGAGTTCGACAGTGTGTGTTCAATTTTCATCTGCCGTGCTTCATTGGGTACATAATCTAGGTTACAACCTTCTTGTGGGTTGTCTAGGTTAATTGTTGGGGGAGCCACCTGATCACGAATCGCCAAAATACAAAAGACTGCTTCAACCGCGCCAGCAGCACCTAGCAAATGGCCAATCATGGATTTAGTAGAACTCACCGCCACTTTATTAGCAGCAGCGCCCATCACCGTTTCTACTGCACAGCTTTCGGCTAAATCACCTGCCGGTGTTGAAGTGCCGTGGGCGTTAATGTAACTAATAGCATCGGCATTTAAGCCAGCATCACGCAACGCATTACGCATAGCAGCAGCAGCGCCACGGCCATCTTCAGGCGGTAACGTCATGTGATAAGCATCATCGCTCATACCAAAACCGGTCAGTTCAGCATAAATTTTAGCGCCACGGGCTTTAGCGTGTTCATATTCTTCCAACACCAACACACCCGCACCATCGCCTAGCACAAAACCATCGCGGTCTTTATCCCACGGGCGGCTTGCGGCTTGTGGGTCATCATTACGGGTAGACAAAGCACGGGCGGCGGCAAAACCACCCAAGCCTAACGGGGTGCTGGCGGCTTCTGCGCCACCACACACCATCACATCGGCATCGCCGTAAGCAATGGTGCGAGCTGAATAGCCAATATTGTGCGTACCTGAAGTGCAGGCCGTGGTAATGGCAATGTTGGGGCCTCTGAAACCAAAGCGTATCGCAAGGTTGCCAGAAATCATGTTAATGATGGAGCCAGGCACAAAGAAAGGTGAAATTTTACGTGGGCCACCTTTTTGTAATAACTCATGGTTCTTTTCAATCATGGGCAAGCCACCGATGCCTGAACCTAAGGCACAACCTATGCGGTCAGCATTTTCTTCTGTTGTTTCAAGGCCAGAATCGGCGATGGCTTGAATTGCAGCGGCCATACCGTATTGAATGAACAAGTCCATTTTACGGGCATCTTTTTTAGGCATAAAAGCTTCAACATCAAAGCCTTTAACTTGAGCACCAAAGCGGGTGGTGAAGGCTGAGGTGTCAAAACCTTCAATCGCCGCTACACCACTGCGACCTGCTAAAACACCTTGCCAAGTATCATCTAAATTAATGCCTAAGGGGGTTACTAGCCCCATACCTGTCACCACCACTCGTCTATGCGACATGCCCTGCTCCTCTGCAATTCGTTAATTCTTAAAATTGGCGGGGATTATATCCCAAAAAATAAAAAACCGCTGCACCAAAAGGCGAAGCGGTTTTTAACAAGTAGCAAAATAAAGCTTGGTACTTGTATCGGACAAGTAACTAAAAAAGCTTACTGATTGGCCGTTACGTAGTTCATTGCTTCTTGAACTGTAGTAATCTTTTCAGCTTCTTCGTCTGGAATTTCAGTTTCAAACTCTTCTTCAAGAGCCATCACTAATTCAACAGTGTCTAAAGAATCCGCGCCTAAGTCTTCAACAAAAGATGAAGAGTTTTGAATTTCTTCTTCTTTAACGCCTAGTTGTTCTGCAACAATCTTTTTAACGCGCTCTTCGATGGTACTCATACGTTTAACTACTCCTAGGTAAAATCTTGCTGTGCAATGGTCTAAAATTGCACAGTAGTTTATAAACCGAAACTACTGCTTGCAACTAAAAAAAGCTTTTTTAGCTAAAAGTAGCGGTTTCGATGAAATTTAACGCATATTCATACCGCCATTAACGTGCAAGGTTTCACCTGTAATGTAAGCGGCTGGTTCGCTGGCTAAAAAACCAACCACCGCAGCTATTTCTTCAGGCTGACCTAAACGGCCAAGCGGCACTTGCTTAACTAGTACTTCTTTCTGTGCTTCAGGCAGCACTTCGGTCATGTCTGTCGCAATAAAACCCGGTGCCACAGCATTGACTGTAACATTGCGCGAACCCACTTCACGGGCTAATGAGCGTGTAAACCCCTCAACACCGGCTTTAGAAGCTGCGTAATTTGCCTGCCCCATGTTGCCCATAGTAGCAACAATCGAACTGACATTAATAATGCGGCCCCAACGTGCTTTAGTCATGCCTCTTAGGCAAGCTTTGCTGGTGCGATAAACCGACTTAAGGTTGGTGTCAATAACAGCATCCCACTCTTCGTCTTTCATGCGCATCATTAAATTATCTTTAGTAATACCGGCATTGTTAACCAATATTAAAGGCGCACCATACTGTTCTGTGATCGCTTTAACAACTGTTTCAACAGAAATTGCATCGGTTACGTTAAGCAATTTGCCTTCACCGGCCAAACCGGCTGCTTTTAAACCTTCACTAATATTGGCAGCGCCTGCTTCACTTGTTGCTGTGCCTATAACAGTAGCGCCTAGGCGGCCTAGTTCAAGGGCAATGGCACGGCCAATACCACGGCTAGCACCCGTTACTAATGCTACTTTTCCTGCAAGATTTGGCTGACTCATAACCTTTCCTCTGTTATTCAGCGCCTAGTGTTTCTAACGCAACTTGAACTGAATCGGGATCATTGACTGCTAACGACCTAGCGGTTTTAACTATGCGCTTGTTTAAGCCAACCAACACCTTACCCGGACCACATTCAACGTAGCTATCCACACCCTGCTGCGTCATAAATTCAATGCTTTCAATCCAGCGCACAGGACGGTAGAGCTGTGCGACTAGATTATCACGAATTGCTGCTACTTCCGTTTCTGGTGCAGCATGCACGTTTTGTATCACAGGCACACGGGGCTTATTTAACTGAATTAAATTTAACTCATCGGCCAGCTTTTCTGCTGCTGGACGCATTAATTCACAATGCGAAGGCACACTAACCGGCAAAGGTATGGCTTTACGTGCGCCAGCTTCTTGGCAAGCAATTATGGCTCGCTCCACCGCTGCAACATTACCAGCAATCACTATTTGCCCTGGGGCATTGTAGTTAACCGCAGCCACCACTTCACCCTGTGCAGCTAATGCACAAGCTGCTTCAATTTTATCAGCATCTAAGCCCAAAATGGCTGCCATAGCACCCTGACCTTGCGGCACAGCAGCTTGCATAAACTCACCACGGGTACGCACTAGGCGTAGGCCGTCGGCAAAATCCATTGCACCACTGCACACCAAAGCAGAATATTCACCCAAGCTATGGCCGGCAAGCCAAGCGGGGCGAGGGCCTTCAAGTTCTTTCCAAACGCGCCACACAGCAACACTTGCGGCAAGAATGGCGGGCTGAGTAATGTCGGTACGATTTAAATTTTCAACCGGCCCTTCTTGCACCAAATGCCAAAGATCGTATCCAAGCGCGGTCGACGCTTCTTCAAAAGTTGAACGCACAACAGCATAACGTTCTGCTAACTCTGAGAGCATCCCTAATTGCTGGGAGCCCTGCCCGGGAAATATAAAGGCGAGGGTAGAAGCCATAAGTCACCTAGTCCTGTACTTAGCTAGTTATTAACGGCGCGCATTCTAGCATAGCTTAACAAGAAGGCTAGACTTTAGCGCAACCAATGTAGGGTTTACTAAGCTTTAAATAAGCAATAAAAAAGCCAGCTAGCTTATTTAGCAGCAATTAAATCCATTTCTGCAGAGGTTAATTCACGCCATTGCCCCGGCGCTAATTGCTGCTCATCTAACCACAAATGACCAACGGCTTCACGATGCAGTGCATCAACGTGATTACCTAAGGCGGCAAACATGCGCCTTACTTGGTGGTAACGTCCTTCGGTTAAGGTTAAATGCATAAGCTGTGGCGCAAGTCGTTCTAACTTGGCAGGCAAGGTAGGCAAGGCATCGCCATCTAGCTGTAAACCCTCAGTTACTCTGGCTTCAGCATCTGCCACTAACGGCTCGGCAAGCGTAGCCCGATACACTTTTGCTTTACGGTATTTAGGTGAAATAATGCGATGCAACCATTGGCCGTCGTCTGTTAGCAGCAACAAACCTGAAGTGTTAACATCTAAGCGCCCAACGGGCTGTATTTTATCTTTATTAACCAGATCACCCAGTAAATCGGTGACTAAAGGGTTATGGCTACTTTTACTACTGCACTCATAACCTAAAGGTTTGTTCATAATTAAATAGCGTAAACCCACCAATTCTAAAGGCTCATCTAGCCAGCATACCTTGTCTGTTGCGTGAATTTGTAGCCCAGAATCTTTAACCATCACGCCATTGACCGTTACTTCGCCACGATGCAGCGCCTTTTTAGCCAAACTACGTGTAAGATCTGTTGCTGCAGTTAAAAATTTATCTAGCCGTTGAGTTTTAGCGGACATAGGGTTTAATCTTCTCTCTTTGTCTAATTTGATTCACCTAATTTTAAAGGTTTGCTATGAGCCGTTTTTGGAGCCCTCTTGTTCACCAGCTAACACCCTATGTGCCTGGCGAACAACCTAAAATCCCTAATTTAATTAAGCTGAACACTAACGAAAGCCCTTACGGCCCTTCGCCCAAGGTGTTTGAGGCAATACGCCAAGCCGCTGATGATACCCTAAGACTCTACCCAGATCCGCAAGCGCAAGATTTAAAACAAGTATTAGCCGACTATACGGGCTTACCAGCAGACCATATTTTTGTGGGTAATGGCTCTGACGAAGTGCTTGCCATTGCTTATCAGGCTTTACTAAAGCAAGATAAACCTCTGCTTTTCCCCGACATTAGCTACAGTTTCTATCCTGTTTACTGCCAAATGTACCAAGTGGATTACGAACAAATTCCACTGGATAAAAATTTCAATATTAACCTTGCCGATTACCAGCGCCCTAATGGGGGCATTATTTTCCCCAACCCCAATGCACCCACCGGCATTGCTTTGCCCCTAAACAACATTAAACAGCTGCTAGACAACAACCCAGACACGGTGGTTTTAGTCGATGAAGCTTATGTAGACTTTGGTGCTGAATCAGCCGTTGCGCTAGTTAAAGATTACCCCAACCTTCTAGTCACCCAAACGCTGTCTAAATCTTGGGCGCTGGCCGGTTTAAGGGTGGGCTTTGCCGTCGGCCAACCAGCATTAATTGAAGCGTTAATTCGGGTTAAAGACAGCTTTAATTCTTACCCGCTAGACCGCTTAGCCTTAGTGGGCGCAGCCGCTGCTATACAAGACCAAGACTATTTTAAAGCCACCTGCAGTAAAATAATCACATCACGTGAAAGTTTAACCGCAGACCTAACCGCCTTGGGTTTTGAAGTACTTCCTTCTAGTGCAAACTTTGTTTTTGTAAGCCATCCACAACATGAAGGGGCTTGGCTTGCACAAAAATTACGTGAAAAAGCCTTGCTTGTGCGCCATTTTAACCAACCACGCATTGCTAATTTTTTACGCATCACACTAGGCACCAAAGAACAAAACCAGCTTTTAGTTCAAGCACTTAAAGGCATACTTAGTTAATAATTCCAACCAAACCCCAGTAGATTTTACAGCTTACTGGGGTTTTACTGCCTACAAGTATACCGAATCGGCATAGCGCATACTCTGGACGCATAACACCTAAGTAGGCTATATTGTCCCGTCAAAAAATATGATGCATCCCAAACAAGCTGTTTATTAAGCCTTATATTTATTCAACCCTAGTTAAAATTCTTACCATCAAGGAACTATTCATGCCTTACGTACAAGAGACCCTAAACCGTCTGCAGAAAAGTAGTCCTGGCCAGACTGAATTCTATCAAGCTGCTGAGGAGGTTTTGGAATCTATACGACCGCTTTTAGAAGCAGATAGGCGCTACCTTGACGCTAATATTATTGAGCGTTTAGTTGAACCTGAACGCCAAATTATATTTCGTGTCACTTGGTTAGATGACAAGGGCAAGATTCAAGTTAACAAAGGTTTCCGCATTCAATTTAACTCTGCCATTGGCCCATATAAAGGTGGGTTACGTTTTCACCCTAGCGTTAATGCCAGCATTATTAAATTTTTAGGCTTTGAACAAACCTTTAAAAACTCACTTACTGGCCTTGCCATTGGCGGCGGTAAGGGCGGCTCTGACTTTAATCCTAAAGGCCGTTCTAGTGCTGAAATTATGCGTTTTTGCCAAGCTTTTATGTGTGAACTTTACCGCCACATAGGCGCAACCATTGACGTACCTGCCGGTGATATAGGTGTAGGTGCGCGTGAAGTAGGCTATATGTATGGCCAATATAAGCGTTTAACCGGTAGCTATGAAGGCGTATTTACAGGTAAAGGCATTAACTGGGGCGGCTCATTAGTGCGTACCGAAGCAACCGGTTACGGTGCCGTTTATTTTGCCGAAAACATGCTGAATAGCATTAATAACAGCCTAGATGGTAAAACCTGCCTAGTTTCAGGCGCTGGTAACGTTGCTATTTACACCATTGAAAAGCTGTATCAAGTAGGCGCAAAGCCAGTAACTTGTTCAGACTCTCAAGGCACAATTTACCACCCTGAAGGCATTGATTTAGCTTTACTAAAAGACTTAAAAGAAGTGCAAGGTGTGTCGTTGGTTGACTACTTAAAAACCCACCCTAAAGCACAATACATTGCTGTTGCAGACTACCCACAAGACGGCCAGGCGGTTTGGCGCTTCCCAGCTCAAGCAGCCTTCCCTTCTGCAACACAAAACGAACTAACCGAAGCCGATGCTAAAGCCTTGTTGGCTAATGGCGTTATTTGTATCAGTGAAGGCGCCAATATGCCTTCAACCGCTAAGGCAATCGACTTGTTTATTGCCGCTAAAATTGCCTACGGCCCAGGCAAAGCAGCCAATGCCGGTGGTGTTGCTACTAGCCAGCTAGAAATGGCACAAAACGCCAGTATGACTTATTGGGATTTTGAAGAAGTTGACCGCCGCTTGCATTGCATTATGCAGGGCATTTTTGATCGCAGCTCGGAAACAGCCAAAGAGTTCAATGAACCAACCAACCTAGTGTTAGGCTCTAACATTGCTGCCTTCCGTAAAATTGCTGATGCCATGATTCAACAAGGTGCGGTTTAATTCGCTAATATTTAGTTAGCTAAACTTGACTACCAAAAACAGCCAAACCGCCTTAGCTTAGCTAGGGCGGTTTTTTTATCTTTGCTTACTTAACCCAAGTAAAGCTAAAGCCTTAGCATTTAATGTGTCTAAATCTGCCTTGCTGTCCTGCTCATGCCACCAAAGCGCCAGAGTTGCAGAACCCCATTCCACAGCAAAGGCATCACCTGGCAAATAACTAAGCCATTCTGCTAAGCCTGCCTGTTGTGGCACAGATAAAAAATCTAGTTTACCGCTAGCCAATTGCCAATTTGGGAAAACCACCTCACCCCTATCTCTGCCCTCCTCTTTTTTTAACAAGCATAAATAGCCCGCTAAAGGACGCTCGTCGGCAGGGCGTAACCAGCGATAAGCAGCGCCAACCAATCGTAAATCATCATTAATCTGGTGCGGTAACACGGTTACTTTAATGCCTAATCCAAGAGCCTTCTCTCTTAGAATAATTAATTTTTTTTGTCGGGCGCTAGGCATTAACATACTCATCGGGCTAAGCATTAAAACAATAATAAGTAAAAACCACCAAAATCCACTCAATGACATCTCCTACGGGTTTAGTTTATAGTTAAGCTTACTTACTCAAGTAATAGGAAAACACCATGAGCAACGAATACAAAAACATTTTGGTCGCCATCGACCTTTCTGAAGATTCACGCAAAGTATTACTGCAAGCTAAAGAAATTGCTGCACGTAACCAACACGCTAAATTATCGGTTGTTCATACACTTGAACCGCTAGGTTTTGCCTATGGCGGTGATATTCCTATGGATTTAACCAGCATTCAAGACCAGTTAGATTCCCATGCGCGCACACGCTTAAAAGAGCTGCTTGAAGGCATTGATATTCCCGAAGAAAACCAGCACGTACTGGTAGGAATGCCAGACACTGAAACGCACCGCCTAGCTAATGAACAAAATATTGACCTTATTGTAGTGGGCAGTAATGGCCGCCACGGGTTCCAGCTTTTGTTAGGCTCAGTTTCCAGCGGTGTTTTACACGGCGCACCTTGTGATGTTTTAGCAGTAAGAGTCGGTAAAAAAAGCTAGCTCGCTTTACAATTCATCATTTAAATTTAAACTGAATAGCTGCGGCTTTGTAAGCCGTAGTTTTGGACCTTGTTGGCTATGAATAAAATTGAACACCAATACCTGCTAGACACTTCTGGCCTTTACTGCCCTGAACCCATTATGTTGTTACATACCAAATTAAATGAAATGAAGCAGGGTGAAGTGCTGCTATTAGTTGCCACCGACCCAGCAACAACAAGGGATGTACCTAAATTTAGCCAGTTTTTAAAACACCCATTAATAAAGCAAGAAGAAGACCAGCAGCAATATCGCTACTGGCTTCAAAAAGTTTAAGTAAGCCTTAAATTACTGGCTTTAAACTTGTGCCATTACTTCGTTAGTCCATTTTTGACTTTTAATCCAAGCTTTATTTAACTTACTAATTAGCTGGGGTGATTTACCATCAAGCTGGGCATGTTCAAAAGCTACAACTAAATTAAGCAACTTACCTAAACGCCCTTCACGCAACATAATTGCATCTTTAATTTCTTGCGTTAAAGGCAGTTGCGCCATAAGTTCAGCCATATCACTCGCCATTAGTAAATCAATCATCGACATTAAGCCCAACATAAAGGCAGAACGTGGATCAATATTACCAACACCTTCTGCTAGGCATTCACACATATAAGCCCGCGTTAAAGCTTGAGGTAAAAGTAATAAGCTTGCAGGCCCATTATTGGCTAGCAGAACCGTGGTTACTATACTGCGAACCCTATCTAAACCAAGCGTGTTTAATGCTTGGTGAATTGTAGTAATTTCATTACGCCGACGAAAAGCTGCCGAGTTTACATATTTAAGCAACATGAAGGTTAACTGTGGATCTTGAGCAATAAGGTTTTCTAAATACTCATAATTAGGCTGTTCTGCTTGAAGCTCGGAAATAATATGTATTTGTGCGCCATGATTATTACCCCGACCTTTACGGGAAGTTTCTTTATGTACTTCAGGGCGAGCATAAAAATAACCCTGAAACATTTCAAAACCCATTGCTTTAAAGCGGTTAAAGGTTTCTAAGTCTTCTACTTTTTCTGCTAATAAGCGTATACCACGGCGTTTATATTCTGCAATGTCTGCTTCAACTACTGGATCAAATAAGTCAACTTTAATGATGCTGGCAACATCTAACAAAGGACGGGTTTGATCATTAAGAATAAAATCATCTAGGGCTACGTCATAGCCTAATTCACGCACTTTTTTTAGGGCTGCAACAATTTCAGGCTCACCTGTAACACTCTCTAATACTTCAACTACAACCTGTTCTGGATGGGGTGGCAACAGCTCAGGTTTAAGAATCCATTCTTTGGGCGCATTAAAAAAAAGCTTACGGTTACCAATAAGGTTTTCTAAACCAGTTTCTAAAAAAGTAGCGTTAATAACGCGTGCAGTTGCCATAAGTTGGTCATCGACCTGAGCAAAAGTTGCCGTTGCACTGGAACGATAAAGTAATTCATCAGCAATGTGGCGCATTTCAGCATTACAAATGGGTTGTAAGGCAATACAGTAATTTTCTTCTATCACTAGTTCAGCTTCCTTTGCTTTGTTCATATATTCACCCTTAAATCTAGTCATTAAACCTAAAAAATGTTGTTTTTAATATATAATCAATTTTATGTCTAATTTGTTTAATCGTGCAAGTATATTGAAAAAAAACCCAACAATCTACGACATAAGTTAACACAACATCCAGAAAAAAAATTTGCTAAACACGCCTTTAGGTTAGCTAACGAATGGTTAGTTTTATAAGCCACTTATTTTTATAAAACCTAAACAAAAAAATCCCCGCCTAGGCGGGGATTTATATAACTAGCAATTAATTAATAGTAATTAATTTTAGTTGTTTTCCATCTTCTGCTTGATTAGGTCACCAATCGTGGTAGGACCTGCTAAATCAACCTGAGCTTCACGCTGAGTAGCAACCGCTTGTTCAGCTTCAACTTTATCTTTGGCTTTAATAGACAAGCTAATCACACGATTCTTACGATCAACGTTGATAATACGTGCTTCAACTTCATCGCCTTCTTTTAGAGCATTACGTGCATCTTCTACACGTTCGGCACTAATTTCAGACGCCTTAAGAATGGCTTGTACTTCTTCGGTTAGATCAATGATGGCTTCTTTAGCTTCAACTGAAGACACCTTACCTTTAACGATAGAACCTTTGTCGTTTAGGGCTAGAAACTCATTGAAAGGATCGCTTTCTAACTGCTTGATGCCTAGAGAAATGCGCTCGCGCTCTGGGTCAATCGAAAGAATGATGGTTTCAACTTCTTCGCCTTTCTTGAACTTACGAACCGCTTCTTCGCCAGTATCGTTCCAAGAAATGTCAGACAAGTGAACTAGACCGTCGATGCCGCCATTCAAGCCAACGAAGATACCAAAGTCAGTGATGGACTTAATTCCACCAGAAACTTTATCGCCTTTGTTGTACTTGCTTGAGAACTCTTCCCAAGGATTAGCACGGCACTGCTTGATACCTAGAGAAATACGACGACGCTCTTCGTCGATATCTAGAATCATTACTTCAACTTCGTCACCTAGGTCTACAA
>JAAYGA010000163.1 GCA_012727935.1 Pseudomonadaceae bacterium
AAAACTTCTTGTAACGCTTTTACCCAATACACTCGCCCTGTACTTACTTGTAAAACGGCTTCAATTTTTTTCTCAATATTATTTTTAGCTAAGTACCAGAACTCACTGTGAGACAGTTGCTCTTTAGCTGTCAAATCAAGCTTTTTTAACAAAGACATAGTAACTATTCCCTAAAACCACCAAAAAAATCAGCCTTAATTAGCTAAAGGCTGATGTTCTACTACTCTGGCATTTACTCCAATACCAAAGTTTTACTAGCCGCATCGGTTATAGCGGGCAGTTCTAGCGCAGCCACTAGTTCAATCGTATTAGGCTCTAGCGCACGAACATATAATCTCGAACCAACTGGCGCTTCATGCAGGTCAAGGCGCTGCATTTTTAGCTCTGGGTCGCCTCTTTTAAGGCCTAGTTCTGTGCGGGGGCTGGTGCTGTAATATAAATTCAGCACACCTTCTTTAATTGGGCCAACGGCTTGCCACTGCTGGTAATCACTACCGGGGCTTAGGGTGGGTTTAAGTTGGTTCTGGCGTAAACGCCCTACATACCAGCCAAAAGGTGCTTGTCCATCATTGGCTTCATGCAGACGGTTTGTTAGCAGCACATCTTCACCTGGCGCTACCAATAACAAACCTAAGGCCACCCCTGTTTTACTTGTTGGGGCATAGGGTTTAGCCATATCAACTGGCAAGGGCTGGTGAATATCCATTACTGGTATTTTATCTGTAAAAACCTGCTTGCAAAGCTCATTCCACAGCTTAGATTCATCAGCAAATAAAGCGCTAATATGACGAGAGTGGCTGGCATTGCCTGCAAATAAAAGCTGGATAGAAGCTTTGGCAGGAAACTCGTTAGCAACCTTTTTTAATTCATGTAAAAAAGATAATACACCGCGCTGAATACGCTGACGCAGTAGCGCATCGAGTGCCTGCGTATCTAACAACAGCTCACAGGTAGCCTTTTCGCCTTGGGTATTAATTAAATCCAGTTTCAGTTGCGAAGCTAGCTCTGCTTGTTTGCCTTCTAAAAACGGACGTAACTTGGCTGCCAACATAACCGCATTGGTTTGAGCCGCTTGAGTGGGCGCAATAAAAGGTTCGCTACCAGGAAAGCCCAGCGCATCCATAGGCTTAATAAACTGAATGCGCTTGTCTCGTAAGGTATCTAGGTTTTGCTTAAAAGTTTCGTAAACTAGGTGTTCAAGTAGGTTTTCACCACCTAGGTAGTTATCGCCACTGCTAGCATAATGTTCAAGCACACTGTCATAGCCATCGTCTTCTTCTGCATCAGTAGATAAGCGCCAGATACCAAAATCAAAGTCGGTAGTACCGCCTCCAAAATCAAAGACAGCATAAGGAACGCCCTCTTCGGTAAGCTCCACCTCCAGATGAGGTAAAGCACCGGCTGCATAGGCAGTCGGCTCGCTGGCTAGGTCTGCTACTTCAAACTCTTGCAGCACCTGAGGGTAATGGTCTATCAGGGTTTGTGGAAAGCTACGCTGTAAGCCACGACGAAAGCTTGCCAGAATACGGTTCTTAACTTCTAACGGGTATTTAACAGGAAAACTAAGGTAATACTTTAAAAACAAACCACGCTGCCGCCAGTTAATTGCCATGCCCAGATACCAAGCGTAAAGCTCTACTGGGTCGAGTGGGTCGTTTTCTGTTACTTCCAAAGCCTGACCCCGTACCGGATTGCGTTCTGTGTGGGGCAGCAATTCCATTTCGTTGCCCTTGCGTCCGGTCAAACGTACTCTTTGGTGCTTTTCATCACGCAAAGCCCATTGTTTTAATCTAGGCAAAATACTGGCTAACACTTGGGTATCGCCAGGGTTATCTCTAAAGCTGGCTTGGGCTTCGTGAGAAGCTCTTACCCAATCCCAGTCCAGTTCCGGGCGATAAGCTTGCTGCGACCAGCTGTTTGTAAAGGAAGAAAAATCTAAAAACTCAAGCACGGTGGGATTTTCGTAATGGTGGGCTTCCTGCTGTTGGTAAAAATCACGCACCCCAATACGCAATAATTCTGAAGCACCATTTTGGTTGGTGGTCGCCACCACGGTACTGCTAGTACCAAAATCAATGGCGACAGCACGGCGTTGAATGTCTTGATAAGGGTCACGGGCAACTAAGCCATACTCTTTTAAAAACTCTGGGCTGCTACCCCATAACTCCCACATACCACGCTCAGGGTCGGTAAGAAAGCTCGCTTCTAATTTGGGCAAGCGGCAGGTGTGGTAATCGTTTTCTAACAAGGAAGGTAAAGATATTAAAGATTGATTCTGAATGATTTGTGGCGACTCTTTAACTTTTCGTGAAACCAAGTCATAACCTAAAGCCTGAATTTCAGCCATTAAGTTGGTTTTATCTAGTTGTTGTGAGCTTTTTTGTGGAACAAAATTTTCACCAGACGAAGTTGATAACGTCCAGTTACGGGTTATCAGTTCAGTAATAACACCTTCTAAACCGGCTTGTGACCAAAGCTTATTTATTGCGCATAAATAGGCTGTATGGTTTGGAGCTATCTGCCAGTTGAATTCTTTATCGACATCAACCCTACCTTGGGTAGATAGCCAGTAACAGCGGCCCTGGTCAGCGATTTTAAGATAGAACTCTTCCCCAGTACGGTAGGGGTTACCTGCTGCCATAGCAAACTGCTTTAGTTGCTCAGGTGTTGGTACTTTCCAGCCTTCACTTAAACCAAACCAGCTGGTATTGCCCAATAATTCATTGGCTTGCTTTAAGCTTAATGCCTCAACTGAGCCTTCATTCGACCAAATTAACTGGGTTGCGGTGTGTAACACGGCATTATGTTGCTTGCCATCTTCCCAAATATGCGCAAAAGGATGTTTAGCAAAAAATTCTTTTAATTCTTTTAACCAATAAAGCTTGCCGGTACTGACTTGAAAAACAGCTTCTATTTTTTGAGTGGCTTGCTCTTTAGCAGAATCGCTTGTTTTGGTTAAGTATAAAAACTCATTTTGTGACAGTGTTTGGTTAAACTGCGCTTGCGCAGCTAAATAGTGCTGTTCAAAAATTGACATAGAAAATCCTTAGCTAAGTCATTAAGCAGCACTGGTTTGCTGCTGTTCTAGGAAATAAAACTATTGAGTTAAAACCAATGTTTTACGTAGGGGCTTGCCTGCACCATCTGCAATGCCGGTTAACCAAACTTGGCTGACTGTTTCGCCATCCGTCTGGTGTTTGGTTTTTTGTTGTTTTTCAAAATCATAACTTGAAGGGGTGGCAGGTTTAAGCAACTGAAAGGGGCGAGTTTTCCAATTATGGTTATACCAAGCTAATGCTGCATTAAGCAGGTTGTTTTCTTCGCTAGTGGCTGGGCGCTTTTGCTTTTCGCACTTGTCTTTAAGGTTATCCCACAGGCGCTCGAGGTTGTCTTTTTGTGCCAAGACAGCAACCATAGCAATTAAAGCCTGCTGGTCATTTTCTGGTAAGGCTAGTCCTAACGACTGCATTAACTCTGGTTCGTTACGCAAAAATGCCAACTCAGCAGGTAGCTGATTTTCATGGAGCTGGGCTTGCATTTCAGCAAGCTGTTGTGAAAGCTGGCTAGATTTTTTTTGCTGCTCTTGTAGCTTTTTATCAGCCTGTTCTAGTTGGGCATTAGCTGTTGTTAGGCTTTTAGTTAGCTGTGCTTCTTGTTGCTGGTGTTTCGCAGTAAGCGAGCTTAACTTTTGCTGCAAAGCTTCAAGGTGTTCTGTCTGGCTTTGAATAGTTTCTGCTGCTTGCTTTAATTTTTCTTTATCTTTTTCAGCCTGTTCTTGTAGCTGCTTATTTTCTTCTTGGCTTAACGCTAGTGCTTTTTCTAGGCTTATAACTTGGTGTTCTAGCACTTCTAAGTCATTAACAGCAGGCAAAGCAATTGCATCTTGTTCAGCGGGTACTGGTGAGCTAATTGCTTGCCCTTGAGCGATGGCTTGAATTAACTGCTGCAAGGGCTGAAAATGTTGCAGCATTAACTGCAAATCACCAGCAGTAAACTTATCAAAATAAGTAGGAGTTGCCTCTAGCTCCCATTGTTTAGCAAGTTCTTCCAAACGACGGTCTTTATTATCTTTTTTACTCATTAACTTCCTCCAGCTCTGATACCAACTCACGCATTTCTGGGCGAATATTTAAGCGTTGCCTATGTGGCAAATGCTGTACTAGCTGAACAACATCCAACTGAGCTGCTTTAGGTAAACTGCGGAACTTTTTTTGCAGTACACGCAAGGCTTCAGTGCTTGGTTCAGGAAAGGGGCTAGGAATATTTAAAGGCTGAACACTACCGCAAAGCAATGCCAAATCAGCAGCACCTAAAATGGTAAAAACACGAGCAAATAGCGCAGGCAGAAAAGTTACTAGCAGTTCTTTATCAACCTGACGCAAGGCAGCATTTTCTGCTTTTAGTTGTTCATTTTGTACTCGTAAAGTCGCTCGCTCCGCAGCCAAGCGCTCGCTTTCACTTTCGTGTTCCTGCTCTAGCGCTTTTTGCATTCGCTCCTGTTCAGCAGCGTCATCCATACTTACTAACCAAGGAATCACTTGTTCAATAAGAGATTTATCGGTAATCCCATTTTTGCTATTAAAGCGAGTACTAAGCCACTCCCAAGACAGGTATTGCCAAGCAGTATTAGTAATAAATTGTTGGTAATCGTTAGTATTAGAAGCCAATTGCCAAACAGGACTACTGGGCTTATCGACTAGCCAATATAAGAAGCTTAATTGCTGATTATTACTCTTGATGCGCTTATCAAGATCGTCTAAAGCGGCAGTTATCGACTTAGCATTACTAATTTTATATTCAATATCACCATAAATTGGAACGACTTGCGCTTTGCTATAGCCTTGCTGTAGCAAGGCTTGTAGCTTGTTATCTTTAATGCAGACGATTAAATTGAGGGCATTGTTTTTGTTAACCATGTTTATTTGTGGCCTTATTTTTTAAGTTAGCAATAGCGTCAGTGCTCTCACTTTCCACTTCTAAAGAAAAGTTTTTTAACTCAGATTTATACGCTTCAAAACTTTTGAAGCCGTGTGCTTTTTTTAATTCAGCACTGGTGCTTTCTTTAGTAGCTTTTGTTTCAGGTAAACCTATTGAGCTAATAGTTCCTGAGCTTATTGTTGACCCTAGAGATGACCAAAATCCCATTTTTATTCTCCTGATTGTTCTTTGTTTTGCATGGCTAGCTCAACATCTTTCGCAAGGTTGTCGTGGTTTTCTCGTGCAGTATCTAATTCTTGATATAACTCTTTTTTCTCATCTTGGTTTAAACCCGCACTTAGTTTTTCAGTAAATTCAACTTCATCTCCAGCAGAAAGCTTATTTTCTAGATACTCAAAAATAGACCCACCTAAACGACCTGCTTCAAGCATGCCTTGCACTCTGTCTGAGGTAAAATATTCAGGGTTTGCCATAGGCAAAAACCAAACCCCATTTAAGCTGCCTTTTTCCATATCAAATTTCTTTTCTATTCCTACCGTAGCAATGGCAAGTCCGCTAGTAAGCTTGACGGTTTTAGGGGTTTTGGCGCTTTTTTCAGGGTCTAGCTCAAAGTTACGCAGCTCTTCTATATAATCTTCAAAATTTTCATACTTATCAGGCGTTATACCTTCTGACGCTGCCTGCAAGGCTCTGTCACCAAAGTCTTCTATATCTTCATCTGGTTTAATTATCCCTAACCCTTGTAACAAAGCATTAGCAAACTTGCCTATAGCTTCTGCAATGGGTGCCAAAGCTTCAAGAGTAGTTGCTATGGCTGTACTTACAGCTGAAGCAAAAGAAGATACAGCGCTGCCAATCGCAGATAAACCACTAGAAACCGCACTACAAACTGCACTGAAGCCACTTGAAATGGCGCTACCAAGACTACTCCAGAATCCCATATCTTATTCTCCTAATAATTTATTTTTCAATTGTTTGTTTAAGTTCATTCCAAGCTTCACGCGAAGCATCTAGTTCTTTATATAATTCAACTCGCTCCTCTTTTCCCATTACTGATCCTAGTTGACTGATAAATTCATACTCATCACCTGCCGACAATTTATCTTCTAAATAATTATATACATCACCTACTAAACTGCCTGTACCAATAAAATCTAAAACTTTTTCAGGTGTAAAATATTTATCATTTGCAAGAGGAAGAAGCCATAAACCGACTAAGTCACCCTCATTAATATTGAATTTTTCTTTAATCGCTAACTCACTGACAGCTAAACCAGCTACCAACTTAGTTTCTTCATTGGTTTTATTGCTTATTTCTGGATTTAGCTTAAATTCTCGTAGAGCAGCCAAATAATCGGCACTAGTAGAATAGTTTTCAGGCTTTTTAGGCTCAGGGCGTTAGCTGCTTGTAATGCACGGTCTCCCAAATGACGAACATCTTCACCCTGCTGCAAAATATTTGCTATTTCTAAAAAACTATTAGCAAAATGCGCCATTTTTTCAATCATAGGCCCTGCTTTTGCAAGTAGGCTAGCAAGTGTTGGCCCTACCGTTGCAACAAAAGTACTGACAGCGGTACCAATACTGCTAACAGCACTCATAATGGCAGCACCTGCGCTAATCAGTGCTGTAATAAATGGCAATACCATAACTCTAACTCCTTAAATTGTTTTATATTTCTTCAATGTATTTAATATAATATTAACCCTGTTTTTCATATCAGTATCATCAATAGCAATAGACTCAAAATAATCTACTGGTACCGCAAAAGTTTTAAATCCTTCAACTATGACATCTGCAGTTTTGATATAGAGTTTTTTTGTTTTGGCAGCATCCATATAAATAGGCCACAAAGTATCATTTTCAGGGCTAGGCCTAGAAACCGCATCTAATAATAATGCCCACCAAGCGGCAGCTAATAAGTTCTGTGGCCATAGCTCTGGGTTATCTAAAAGTGGCTGATTGACTTGTGCTGCTACCTTTTCGCTAATTGGCTTCCATTTTTCAAACCAGCTTTTTAATAGCTTAAAAGTACTAAGGCTAATAGTTGACGTTTTATCTTTTTCACGCACTAGGCGCAGCAGCTGATTTTGTGCCTGTTTGGTTTCACGAATAAAATGTGCAAAGGCATCAGGGCTATCTTGATTTGTGCTTAACCAATTTAAGCTACAAAACTGTGGGTAATAGCGTAAGCGGTTATGCCATAACTGAGTAATGCCATACTGGTTAATATCCACTTGATTAGTATTATCAGTTTGCGCTAAGTCATTACGTATTTTAGTGTGTGCTGGGCCATGCCAACCACCGCAAAATACTGCTGCCTCACCTGTACCCAAGTTTGGCAAGAAAGTACGCTGGTCTTCATTCATCATCATAGTTTCGCCCATAGCGCGTCGATCATCTTCTGCAAACAGGCGATGTACTATTTTGGTGTGGGTATTTTTAATAATATCTGGAATCAGCTTAGCTGGAATTTGGTCAGCGATAATTAAGCCTTCACCATATTTACGAACTTCTGCCAGCATATCGGCAAAGGCTTCAACAGCCATTGCACCTGCTTTATCTCCAGGCTCGGGCTTAGATAATAAGCGGTGTGCTTCTTCAACTAGAGTTAAATGCAGAAAGTCGTTTTCTTTGGCATGACGCGCACGAATCGCTTCGTTGATATTGCCTAGCAGCAATGCCATAAGCAGGGCTTTTTCTTCCCCTCCTTGCAGCTCTTCTAGCTCAATAACTACACGCTGATTTAACAGATCATGAAAATCAATAGACTGGGGCACATCAAGTACACGCCCAAGCGTGCCATCGGTCAAACTGCGTAAACGAGAGACTAAAGAACCACGGTACTTTTCTTCAAATTCTTTACCTAGCTTGTATTTAGGTATGATTTCATCAAGCTGACGAATCATATCGCTCATGGTTGGCCAAGCACGCACGAGTGGATCAAAAGGGTCGTCTGCCAGTAAAAACTCACTTTCATCAATATCCCAACCTTTTTCCTCATAAGAAGCCAAAATAGCCGCTTCTACCATCATTGGCATAGATGCTTCCATAGGGAAAATGGTAGTAAAAACATTCTTTAAGAAACCAGCATGGCTTTTTATTTGCTGATCTTTACGCATAAAAGCAAAAGGGTTAATGCGTAAACTTTGGTGAATATCGCCATTGGGTCGGAAAATTTGCACGCCATCTATTCTGTCAGAAAGTTCACGGTATTCAGTTTTTGCTGGCTCAATAACCAAAAATGGCATGTGTGAATCAAGTAAAAGCTGTAAGCAGGTTGTGGTTTTACCAGAACCCGTCACGCCAGTTACAAAGGTGTGTTTATTCAAATCCTTTTTAGAAAGGTGGACGTGGTTATTAGTGTATTCACGTCCTTTATTCATAATGCAGCCAATGCGCACCGAGTTATCTTTATCAGTGTCCGGTAAATCAACAATAAAGTTTACCGTTTTTTTACGGCGCACACCTTGAACTTCATTTTCAGGTAAACCGGCAACTACGGCTAGTTCATCTGCGGTTAATAAACTACCAAAATGCTTACTAGCATTAAGTTTTAAGCTATGAAAAAGCATTTCTTCATCGGTTAGTTTTGTTTGAATGCTAGGCAAGTTAAAAAGTTTGCCTTGAACCTCTTTTGGCAAATCATAAACTTCTAAAGGGCTGAGGGTTGCTTGGTTTCCTTGCAAGGTGGCACGCAGCGTATTTTTTAAACGCTTATAGGTCGCTGTATTGCTAGCAGTTAAATAAACTGCGCTGTGGTAAAGCCCTTTGGTTAAGCCCAGTTTTAGCCTATCAATTAGCTGTTTATCTAGGTATTCCATTAAGTGCTGGGCGCGTTTATTAGCCAGCTCTTGGCCTACGTTTAATGATGAGCCAGTAGTATCAGATAAACTATAGTTTTCAGAGGTACCTTTAGTGGATGACTCACCTTGGTTAGTAGATGTTCCTTCATTAGTACCCCAGTTTTTTCCTTGGCTACCACCAGTATTACTACCATCAGAGTTACTAGAACTACTAGCGTTTCTTGATGAGCTTTCGTTAGTCCCCCAGCTTTTCCCTTCATTAGCACCTTCATTTTTACCTTTAGAATACGAAGTTCCCTTATTAGCACCTTGAGATTCGTTAGTGCCGTGGGATGCACTTTTTTGCTGACTTTCATTGGTGCCTGTTTGCAGACTAGTCTTTACTAGTGCAGAAAGTTGTGAAGAAAGTACATAAGCGGTATCTAGCTGTTCACGAATTTCACTACGAGCTAAAGGTTCGCTAACCACCAGCATTTGCCACTGACCATCGTATTGATCATTGTGCATAGCTCTGGCTATACGGTCGATACTTTGAAAGTCTTGTTCTTCGTTAGTATTTTCTGTTGCAATACTAGGCGCACCAAGCACCACACCTTGATGGGGCATAGCATTAATTCGTTGCATAAATGCTTGAGTATTTATATGTTTTTTACCAAAGTTAATACCGGCTAGCTGGCCTTCTAAAGCACTACGTAAATCGCCCATTGCATCATGTAAATCAACTGCTGCGCCTTTGTCTTTAGCCAACCCATAATAGAGTGAAACTCCACTAGCTGAGCCATCGAGTACATAAATTAGCCTGACTTTTTCTTTAGCTTCAAGCGTAGCAAACACGTTTGCTAAGCTCTGGCGATAGGCTTGGTGTTCTTCTTCATTAATTTCGTCTAAACGAATTAAATTGATTTCCGCTTCGGCTAAAGCAGAGTTTAAAAAATGAAATTTTGGTGGGCTAATAAGCTGCTTTAAGTGACTGTTTTCTTCTAAAATCGAACGAACAGTTATTACTTTTTGGGTTAATTGATTCATGCTGCTTTCCTTACCTCTGTATACGTATGTTTTATATTATTTAAGTAGCCAGTTGTTCATTGCAGGTTTTCTATCTTGCTTTTAGCTGCTCTCTTATTTCTGCCAACAACCCTTTCACCGCCCCTACCGCTTTATGCTCTAACTCTTCATTGCCACATTTAGGGCAGCTAGCTACCAAGTCTTGCCCTGGGTGAAGCACATCACTGGCTGGGGCGAAGGTTTTGCTCCAGCCGCATTGGGTGCATTTAAGTTCAAAAGGCTGGGGTTTAATCATGGTTTATATCCTTGGCTTGGCCGTAAAAGTTGCTTAGCTTGTTTAGGCTGGCTTTAATTTCTTCTACCCAGTTTTGCGGTTCATGCAGGTGAATTTTGTCGTTCAGCCCATAAACCCACCAAAGGGTTTCTTTGTCTTGTAATACGGTGGCTTCTAGCCTTTCCCAGTCGCTACCATCTATAGGGGTTAGCTGTTGTTCTTCGCTTAGCGGGGTTTCTTTTAATATCCAAGCCAGTTGAGGATGAACATCGGCGATTAGGCGTGTAGTACCTTCTTCTGTTTTCCAGCTGAGTGCGCCACTTTGAATATAGGCATCTAGGTCAAAATCTGGGTGAGCATTGCTGGGTTGGTTCATTAATATGGCACTTTTAAAGCGGTGTAAAGCAAAATGGCGCAGGTTGTTATAACCGTCTACTTGGGCAATTAAATAGCTAAGTGAATAGCGAGAGACTAGGCCAACAGGGTGCAAGGTGAAGGTTTTAGTTTTTTGTTGAGCGCGACTGAGGTAGGCAACTTGTAACTGCTGTTGGCTTAAAAGTGCCTCGCTAACCTTGGCCCAAACGTCATCTTCTAAAAGTGCAGGAAGCAAAGCTTTACCATTGGGTAATACACGCACCCGTTTAGCCCAGCCTGCTAGTTGGTTATGTTCAAGGCTGTCTAGGTGTTGGCGTGCGGCTTGAAACTGGGGATTAAGTTGGTCGGCAACGCTAGAAGGCAACAAACTTCTAAGTTGTTCTTCTGCAAGGCAAAGGGTTAGCGCGGCAGGTGTATCCAGTTCTGGCAGGCTTATTTGTGCGTCAGATATAAAGCTCCAGCGAAAGGGGCGCTCGGTTTCATCACAGACTAAGGGAAAGTGGCTGGAAAGCTTTTCTTTTAGGTCACGCTGTAAGGAGCGTAACTCTATATTAAAGCCACGGTCACTTAATTTGGCTTGGAGTGTGGTGGTTGCAATACGACCTGGATGACGAGGAATTAACTGTAGAGTAGTTAATAACCTGAGTAGAGTATCCTTGTTTTCGGACATGCTTGTCTTCCTTGTCTAGTTGGCTAGGAGTAGCTTAATTAAATTATAAGGTTTGAATATACATCCAAAAGTAGTGTTTTTATTAAGCTTTGGTTGTATAGCTAACTTAACCTGCTGGTGCGACATCCAGTGTCGCCTATTAAATAATTTTAACCTCTACACCCCAAACCAATGCTGCCAAGCTAAACGTGCTGCTAAGGCCATAACTACCAAAATAAACACGGGACGAATTAGCTGGTTGCCGCCGCCTATTGCAACTTTTGCGCCTACTGTTGCACCTAACATTAGTGCTGCGCCCATGCCCAAACCTATAACCCAAGCAACATTGCCACTAATAACAAACATGCTGAGTGCTGCGCCATTGCTAATAAAGTTCATAGAACGAGCAACACCACTGGCACGCAGTAAATCTAAGGGGTAAAGCATAAGCGTGCTGACTGTCCAAAATGCGCCAGTACCCGGCCCTGCAACGCCATCATAAAAACCCAAGCCTAAACCCTGCGGCCATTGGCGGGTGGTTTTAATGATTGGTTTTGTTTCTTTGTGTACTTTTGGGGTTGGTCCAAAAAGCAGATACACAGCGCAAGCAAATACCACCACTGGCAGTATTTGGTTTAACCATTGCGCTGGTAACTGCTGCGCTAGAATTGCACCCAAGATAGCGCCTAGGCCAGTTGCCCATAAACCTCGCTGCCACTGTTTAGGGTCAAACAAACCTTTACGATAAAATGCCAAGCTTGCCGTTGCAGAGCCAAAAGTAGCACACAGCTTATTAGTACCTAAAACTAAATGAGGCGGTAAACCTGCCATAAGTAAAGCAGGAAGGGTTAATAAACCACCGCCACCGGCTATGGCATCTATAAAGCCTGCAATAAAAGCTGCGGCAATTAGAATAAGTAAAATATGTGGTTCAATAGCCACACCCAATGTTAAAGACATAACCACCTTCAGCTGTAATGCAAAAAAGATTAAGCTTTATAGCACGTTTGGTTGTGAACAAAAATTCAGGGTAGTATTAACCTACTCAAACCATTTCAAGGATGTGCAATGCAACAGTCTGACTTTGATATTTTAGTTGTTGGCGGTGGCGGTGCAGGGCTGCGTGCCAGTATTGCTGCGGCTGAAAAATCGCCCCACTTAAAAATAGGCTTGGTTTCTAAAGTTTATCCCATGCGCTCGCATACCGTTGCTGCCGAAGGGGGAGCAGCAGCCGTTACGCTAGAAAAAGACAGTTTTCAAGCACACCTTGAAGACACGGTGATGGGAAGTGACTGGTTAGCAGAACAAAAGGTAGTTGATTACTTTGTTCGCCATGCCTACCAAGAATTAGTGCAGATGGAGCATTGGGGCTGCCCTTGAGCCGTAAGGAAGATGGTTCTATTCAAGTTAGGCGTTTTGGTGGCATGAAGGTTGAGCGCACTTGGTTTGCTGCCGATAAAACTGGCTTCCACATGCTGCATACCCTCTACCAAACTTCCTTAAAGTTTCCACAAATTCAGCGTTTAGATGAGTTTTTTGTACTCGATTTACTGGTTGTGGATAATGCCATTGCTGGGGTAATTGCTATTGAAGTAGCCACGGGTGAGTTGCATTTACTTAGAGCAAAATCGGTAATTTTGGCAACGGGTGGTGCTGGGCGTTTATTCCGCTTTAATACCAATGGCGGCATAGTAACGGGTGATGGTATGGCTATGGCTTACCGTCATGGTGTTGCACTTAGAGACATGGAATTTGTTCAGTATCATCCCACGGGTTTACCCGGCTCGGGAATTTTAATTACTGAAGCATCGCGTGGTGAAGGCGGCATTATGGTCAATAAAGATGGCTACCGCTATCTGCAAGACTATGGTTTAGGGCCTGAAACGCCTTTAGGTAAACCCGAAAATAAATACATGGAATTAGGGCCAAGGGATAAACTTTCTCAAGCTTTCTGGCAAGAACAACAAGCGGGTCGCACAGGTAAATACGGTGACAGTGATGTGGTGTATTTAGACCTGCGTCACTTGGGTGAAAAGTATTTGCAGGAACGCCTACCCTTTATTAGCGAACTCGCTAAAGCCTTTGTGAATATCGACCCAGCACGTGAGCCTATTCCTGTTCGCCCAGCCGTTCATTACACCATGGGTGGCATAATGACCGATGGAACACCACGCTTCGATCGAACACGGTAGCCAATAGCAAGGATGAGATCTAAATTATAGAGTTTTGTCCGGTAATTTTTGCCGTCAGAGGCAGTTGTCAAGGATTCCTTGACAACTGCCTCTTGAATCAACTCACCATCTTCAAAAATATTTTTGGCGTGCAAAGATACGTTTTGCTTGGTGGTCTGAAACAGTTCAGCTATCTCTAACTGGCTTAGCCAGATAGTATCGCCTTCCATACGAAGGTGAAGCTGTGCTTTACCATCATCAGAAGTGTAAAGAATTAGCTCACTCATAACTTAGGCGTTCCTTTTTTATTCTTATAGATAAAAACCTAACTCAATAAAAGCGCATCATCGGTTACTTGCATGCCTTTACGTTCTTCCCCAGCAACATCTAAAACCACCTTACCTTGGTGCATGCTATGGGTAACCATCTAACGCTATTTTTTAATTGGTTGTGATTCTGCATGAAGGTTTTCAATGTCATTAAGCAAAGTAACTAATGAACGGCCAACGGCATAGGCAAGATTTACAGGTACGGCGTTACCTATCTGTTTGTA
Organism: Pseudomonadaceae bacterium; assembly: GCA_012727935.1. Classification (GTDB taxonomy): domain Bacteria; phylum Pseudomonadota; class Gammaproteobacteria; order Pseudomonadales; family Halomonadaceae; genus Marinospirillum. The sequence continues at coordinate 13,772 of JAAYGA010000163.1, forward strand.
CTGAGCTGTAATGGGGCCTGAAAAGCTCCAATCATCTGGAAAGGTTTGTATTCTGGCGTATTCACGTACCGTTAATGGCCTAGTTTCTTCTGGATGACAACGTTCAGTTTGTTTTTGTGCAGGCGCACAAGTAAGTGTAAGGCTAGGTTCATCCCAAGCCAAGCGCCTTGCCATGCCAGTTTTTCCACCACCCAAAAAATAGCTTTTTTTCATATATTCGCGTTGTAAGTCATCGGGCAAGTCACGCCAATAGCCACCTTGGGGAACAGAGGCAAGTATTTCTGCTTTTCTTTTAGGGTAGGTCTGACCAACAGAGCTAGGCACATCGGTAGAATAAAGAATGCCTTTTTTTAAAGCATCGCTAAGCGTCATAATTCTTGTGTAGGGCGCTGGCCAATTAAACTTCACATACTTAGCTAGGTCTTTCCGAATTCCGACTAAAAATAAACGCTCTCTTTTTTGTGGTACTTGATAAAACATAGCCTTTAAAACCCTTGGATCAACAAGTTCATAGCCAATCTCGTCTATTACACTAGTGATTGCTTCAAGGGTTTTTCCATTTTCATGCTTTAAAAGACCCCGAACGTTTTCAGCCACAATAACCTTTGGATTCGTTTCTTTAACTGCGCGTGCAAATTCAAAAAAAAGCGTACCTCTAATGTCTTCAAAACCTAACTTCTTTCCTGCATAAGAAAAAGCTTGGCAGGGAAAACCACCAGAAAGCAGATCAACTTGATTATGGTATTCAGTGAAGTCTAGGCTTGAGATACTGCTTTCGACAACCTTCCAGTTAGGGCGGTTTTCACGCAGGGTATTGCAAGCATGTTTATCAAACTCGTTTAATAATAGCGTATTAAAACCTGCTTTCTCCATACCTAAAGCAAGTCCACCAGCACCTGCAAACAATTCAATTAAATTATAGTTTCGTTTGGGCTTAGTATTTATTTCTTCATGCCAATTGCTATTAAATAAAAGCTGTATTTCTTCAAAATGTTCAATTTGAGACCGATGATACACTCGGTAATTATTATCAGGATGCCTTTGGGGCACTAGAGTACCATTAGCGTCCCAGCGTCTTAAGGTTTCCTTAGAAACACCAAGCATGTCAGCTACTTGGGCGATTGAATAATAAGTAGGAATCATTTTTTTACCTGTCATAAGATGCGCTATCAAAGCAAAACCTTGGTCATGGTTATAACTGTATGCAGGTACAGCTTAGCTGTCAAACCTTAATTACGGTTGCTTAAAGACTGTATTTCTTGAGTGGCAGCTAATTGCTTGACTACTTCTTCAAACTCTTTACTAAAATCAGCATCAACAGCCACTGATCCTATCGCTCCTAGTAAATCATCATAAAACTCTGGATCACCTGTTAGCCTATGCCAAAATTCTTGACCAACATACACAGGGTAATGGTGGTCATTAGTAATTTTTTTATAAAAGTTACTAAGGTCTTGGGGTGCTCCATAGATAACACCCACAATAAGGTCATCATGAGCAATTCTTAAGTTATTAGTTCTGGATAAGTTAATGATGTCTTTAAAGTGGCCTGCCACAGTACTTACATCATCGTTGTTTATCGTGTTTGGGCCTGACTTAAGCTGGCAATATTTTTTGTGGTTATCAAGCTGATCAATAAATTCAATATCAATACCATTCGTTGTACTGCCTAAGGTTCCAAGAACTTCATTAGTAAATTTTTGAATTCCTGCGCCAAAGATTGTTGCTACCGAAGTACCTAAAACACGAGGGTATAACAAAGCCCTTGCAATGCTTTCTGGCGATGAATTGCCTGTAAGAAAGTTAGCTAGATAGGTGGTAGTAAAGTGATTAATATTAAACTCATTAGGGTTAATCAGCTTAAGAGTATTTTTAATGTGTGACTCAGCAAAGCTTTGTTTAAACCAGATTTTTGCATCATTCAAAACTTTTTTCTTGTCTATATTTTGCATTTAATTTTCTATCCTTAGATTAATATCTAGTGGTAATTTTGCTGCTTATGCTTAATCATTCGACCAACCCTTAACTCAACAATAAGGCATCATCGGTTACTTGTTCGCCTCTTACCTGCTCAAACATGGCAAGCAAGTCGGTTATTTGCATACCTTTGCGTTCTTCTCCAGCAACATCTAAAACCACCTTGCCTTGGTGCAGCATCAGGGTGCGATCACCTATGTCTAGGGCTTGGCGCATGCTGTGGGTGACCATCATGGTGGTGAGGTTTTTCTCAGTTACTAGGCGGTTAGTGAGGTCTAGTACAAAATCTGCGGTGCGTGGGTCTAGCGCGGCGGTATGTTCATCGAGCAATAAAATACGTGAAGGCTGTAACGCTGCCATCAGCAGGCTAACGGCTTGGCGCTGTCCACCAGAAAGCAGGCCAATACGGTCGGTTAAGCGGTTTTCTAAACCTAGGTTTAAACGGGCGAGTTGTTCACGGTAATAGTCTCTTTGTGAAACTTTTACTGCCCAGCTTAAACCACGGCGATTACCCCTTTGCTGGGCTAAGGCCATATTTTCTTCAATGGTTAAATCTTCACAAGTGCCCGCCATCGGGTCTTGAAAAACACGAGCCACTAGGCCTGCTCTTTTCCATACTGGCTGATTAGCCACTTCGGTTTCATCAATTAAAATACTGCCGCTATCAATTTCTAAATCACCTGAAACAGCATT
>JAAYGA010000164.1 GCA_012727935.1 Pseudomonadaceae bacterium
GAACAGCTTCAGCTTGGCACCTTCGAATTTGCTCTGCATTATCTAATCTCTGAAAAACTCGACCTGTCAGCTTTCCACCAGCCCTACAAAAATGATGCTGAAGGTCGCCCAGCTTACGATCCAGCCATTTTGCTAAAGATAATCTGTAAGCGTAACAGCAACCCCACCTATTTAATCTAGCGACAACTATCCTGACCGGTTTTATTGCTTAAAGTTTAATTGCCCAAGGCAGTAAATGATCGATTTAGCTAAATACTTGCAACTACCACCTAGCCTAGATAATCATGCCAGTATTGGTGAATGGCTAGCCTTAGTGTTAGCTGATAATGCTTACAGCTTTAAAGAGTTGAAAGTTATGCTTCAGAACAAAGTACCGGTTGAGTACTTAGTTTAAATAACTTTTTAATACTAGCGTTAATTAACCAAGCCACCTAGCAATAATCTAGGTGGCTTTTTTGTGGTTTTTTGCTGTGATAGTTGACGCTCTATAGCAAGCGAACTACTGACAGATCTCTGCAAATTTTGCATTCGTTAGTTGCGCTAAATCATTAGGATTCAGTTCTATTTCTAACCCTCTGCGGCCAGCACTAACGTAAATCGTAGAATGGTTTTTTGCTGATAAATGAATAATAGTTTTAAGTCGTTTTTTTTGAGCCAGTGGGCTTACCCCACCTAGAACATAGCCTGTCGAACGTTCAACATCCGATTTGTCTGCCATTGCTGCCTTCTTTGAACCGGCAGCCTTAGCGATAAGCTTCATACTTAGCTTAAATGAAACAGGGATTACACCTACGGCTAATTCCTTGTTGTCCAGAGTTACTACCAAGGTCTTGAAAACCCTTTCTTCTGGTACGCCCATTTTCTCAGCAGCCTCAAGCCCATAGGATTCACTTGAATCATCATGAGCGTATTCATGTATCTTATGAGAAACTTTATTCTTCTTGGCTAATTTGATCGCTGGTGTCATTTAGATCTCGTACTTATTAATGCCGGTAACAAATTTTACGGCGCTTCATAGTTAAGGTGATATTTTTACCTAGCGTTTGTAACACTAGAAGACCTTTAGAAAAAACAACTGAAGAACGCTGCCTCATGAAACTACAGTAGCGTTTTTGTTCTGTCTGCTACCGGTTTGCGTTTAAGAATCTGGCTATATAAACCCATATTGCTTAAATTAGATCAAGGGGCCATTAGCCCAGGTTTGTAGTGGCTTGGCTTCTGTTGTAAAAGTGGTCATTATGGCTGCCCCTTCTGGGGTTGAACTTGCCAGTATCCGGCTTTATCTGAGCCTAGGCGTTTTAATTGGTTGGCTTGTTTCAGCTTGCTAATCGCTCGGCCTATGGTGCGAAGGTCTTTACCTATCACATCCGCTAATTGCTGACGTGTTAATTGTGGGTTGTCTTGCAGCAATAAAATAATCGCATCAAGGGTTTTTAAGCCTGCAATATTGGCTGAGGCACTCTTTAGAGGGGCGTTTGCAAAGGCGCTTACAGGGGCGTTTTGCACTAAAGCGTATGCCAAAGTTTTGTTAATAGTGCTTAGCATAAACTGAATAAACACCGTGCTATCGGCTTGCTCATCAGCCTGCTCAAGTGCTTGGTAATAAAGCGATTGATGGTCTTTTATCATGCTTTCCAAGGGTAAGGATAAAAACAGCGGGTGCCACTGCGACAAAATCAAGGTTTGCCATAAGCGCCCCATACGGCCATTGCCATCGGCAAAGGGGTGGATAAACTCAAATTCGTAGTGAAATACGCAGCTGGTAATTAATGGGTGGTCTTTTGCTTGCTTTAACCACTGCATTAAATCGGCCATTAAGCCGGAGACCTGATGGGCAGGCGGCGCAACATGATGCACCTCGCCGCCTTTGTGAATGCCTACGGCCTTGTTCCGAAATTGCCCAGCCCTTGTTAAAATATCCGTCATCATTAAACCGTGGGCGGTGAGTAAATCGGTGATGCTATCGGCTTTAAAATTAACGAGGGCTTCATAAGCGGCTATTGCACCTTTAACCTCTGCTAATTCACGCACACTGCTCAATACCGGCTTACCTTCAATAATGGCGGTGATTTGTTCCTCGCTCAGCGTATTGCCTTCTATGGCCAAGGTACCGGTAATGGTTTTTATACGGTTTTGTTTGCATAGTTGTGGCGACACATTAAGCACACCGGCGTTTAACTGACCGACCTGCTCGCTAATATTCGCGACCAAATTAAGGATATCGGCAGTAATAGTGAATGGCGGAATGTAGCTCATACCCTTTAGTTCCCTGCTAAATAAACATTTTACTCAAGCAACTTGCTTGATGTTATTAAGTTTGGTGATTTAGTGTTGGCTGATTAGCGTGTCGAGCTTTTGAAAATAGTTGCAGATTTGAGTTTTTTCTTCTTTGTTAGGTGCGGTATTTGTCAAATTAACTATGCCACTTCATTTTGCTTACTAAAAATTAATACATCACTAGTTAGTATTAAAAAATTTACCAGTAAAAACAAACTACCCTTTAGTTACATTTCAAGAACATCACCTATTCTGCTGATAACTTGCATACTAGCACCCTCAATTAATTTTTAGGTTATGTGCGTATGGATAGGCATCAAAAAAGTATGCACTGAAAATAGAAAAAATAGTTGAATTTATAAAAGGTAGTACTCAAAGGTAGAGGTCGTAGATGTGGGGTTTGGACACAAATGTGGACACAAAAGTGGACACAAAAGTGGACACAGAGCAAAAAAAGGCCAAAAAAAACTCAACCTAGCTAGTTGAGTTTGACTGTAAGTGCTTGATATTACTGGAGAATTTCTTGGTAGGACTATCCGGACTCGAACCGGAGACCTCTACCATGTCAAGGTAGCGCTCTAACCAACTGAGCTATAGTCCTAAAGAAAAGCAATTATAGACATTCATTTTTTTATTGCAAGGGTTTGTTGGAAAATAATCGCGTTTGGCTGCCATAAGCTTGGTGAAAACAAGCTTTCATTCAAACCTAGCAAGCTATTTGGTAGAGGTTAGCATAATTAATACTAAAGTTGTTGCTATAATTAAGTTTTTATAGCTTATCACGAGTATAATTTAAGGTTAGCAGCAATTTTTTTTCGACTGTTCTGGTCTAATTCCAATAGACACTTCAATGAGAGACAATAGACCCAGTCTAGCTTGAGGTGAATGATGAATCAGAAGCGTAAATATAAAACCTACTCTAAAGCGTTCAAAGAAGAAGCCGTATC
>JAAYGA010000165.1 GCA_012727935.1 Pseudomonadaceae bacterium
CCAGAAAGGCTTTTGCCTCTTTCTAAGAGTAGAGTATTTAATCCGTCTTTTTGTTGGGCTAATAAAGGTGCTAAACCCACTGCTGTAACGGCTTTTAATAAGGCTTCTTCACTGGCATGGGGGGCGGCTAAGCGTAAGTTATCTGCCCAGCTGGCATTAATAATAAAGGCTTGTTGGTGCATCCAAATTAAGGCTTCGCTACCGGCTGCTTTGCCATTCACTAATAACTGACCGCTGCTGGGTTGCATAAAACCAGCAATTAAATGCAGTAATGAAGATTTACCGCTTCCAGTTCGCCCAGTAATTAAGAGCAGTTCACCCTTGGCTAGTTTAAAGCTAGTCGGCGCTAATACCTGCCCACGCTTGGGGTAACTTAGGGTTATATCTTGGGCTTCTAAAACTAGCGAACTGTCTGAGCTAACTGTTTTATTTTCAGCAGAAGTGCTTGGCTGGCTGTGAGGCTGAGCTTCTAACAAATCGATCAAGCTATCCGCAGCGCCTAAAGCCGATGCTCTATCGTGGTAAAACTGCGCTAAAACTCTGAGTGGTTGAAAGTACTCAGGCGCCATTAATAAAATAAGTAAACCGCTAAATAGGGTTAAATCTGCCGCTGGCCCCCAATTGATATAACCCAATAAACCAAAGCCGATATACATAGCCACGGCAGCAATAGCGACAGAAGAGAAAAACTCTAAAACAGCGGAAGATAAAAATGCCAGCTTAAGAGTACGCATATTAATGCGGCGGTATTCGTCGGCAGCATAGGCAACATCTTGAGTCGCTTGCTTGCTTAAACCAAACAGCTGCAAGCTGGTTAAACCACGCACGCTATCTAAAAATTGGCCAGAAACACGTTTTAATAACACAAAGTGCTGCTGATTAAGGCGTTCAGCACCCATACCGACCAAAGCCATAAATAAAGGAATCAGGGGTGCAGAAATCAGTAAAAATAAACCGGCTACCCAATCGAGGTAGAAGGTAAGCATTAGAATAAATAGGGGTGAAATAACCGCAAGAGTCATTTGGGGTAGGTAGCGTGCAAAATAGTTTTGTAGTGCATCAACCTGTTCTAACCATTGACTGCTTAAACCTGCGGCAGATTCATTGGTTAGATGAACTGGGCCTAATAAAGCCAGTTGTTGCAAAAGCGTTTGACGAACCGTTAAACGAATACGGTTAGCGGCGGCTTGTCCGGTTAAGTCTTGCAAGATTTGCAAACCGGACCTAAGCAGCAGCAAGAAAACCAAGCCAACAAAGCCAGATAGAATTTCAGCTAAAGGGCGTTGGTTAACGATGACTTCATTAATAAGCCAAGCCATTAAAGCTAACTGCGCCATAATTGCTAGGGTTTGTGCCATACCCAGCAAGCGAGTGGCTAATAAAGGTTTTTTTTCTGCTGAGGCTAGGTGGCGCAACCACTCACGGTTGCGCCTTGCCTTATTGGGCTTAGTGATAGCCAACTCCTGCTTTCACCTTGCCACGGAATACCCAGTAGCTCCAAGCGCTATACATCAGTATAAAAGGAACCACAAAGAGTAAACCTAGTAATAAAAACAACTGAGATTCATGGGCTGAAGCCGCATCCCAGAAGGTGTAGTTAGGTGGCACAACATAGGGCCACTTACTAAAGATTAACGCCACAAAGGTTGAAATAAACAGACCAAGGGTTGCCACAAAAGGGAAACCTTCTTGGCGCTTTTTAACCGCACGGTAAATCCAGCCCGCAAAGAACAAGGTAATCAGTGGTAATACCCAAAGCAGGCTTACACCAGAGAACCAGCGCTCTTTTAGGAAATCATCAATCATCGGTGACCAAACACCAATAATGCCAAAGATAACCAACACGGCTAACAACAAGCGTGGGGTAATTTTATAAGCCCAATCCTGAATATAACCTTCTGATTTAAGAATTAACCAAGTGCTACCCAAAAGTGCATAACCAGCCACCAAGCCAACACCTGTCAAAACGGTGAAGGGCGTTAGCCAATCTAGCGCACCGCCTACATAACGAAAGTTTTCAGTTTCAAAACCTTGGATATAAGTACCCACTACAGCACCCTGAGCAAAGGCAGCAATAAAAGAACCGCCTGCAAAAGCCCAGTTCCATAAGAAGCGAGACTTGTTGGCCTTAAAACGGAATTCAAACGCCACGCCACGGAAAATTAGTGCTGCCAACATAAGGAACACCCCTATATACAAGGCAGGCAAAAAGACTGAATAAACCAGCGGGAAGGCGGCTAATAAACCAGCACCACCTAGCACTAACCAAGTTTCGTTAGCATCCCAAACCGGCGCTACAGAGTTCATCATTACATCACGGGCTTGGTCATCGGGCGCAAAGGGGAAAAGTATTCCTTGGCCTAGGTCAAAACCATCTAGCAGCACATACATAATGATGCCAAAACCTATGATACCGACCCAAATTAGGGTTAGGTCAAAGACGGGTTCACTCATGCCTTATCTCCTTGTTCAAAAGGTACATGCGCTGCAGATAATGGACGTTTAGCATGGTCCGACTCTACTTCTATATCGTCATCCGTTGCTTCTATACCCGCTTGGAAAACACGCATAAGGTAATAAACACCGGCGCTGAAAATCACTGCATAAACAAGGATATAACCAATTAAAGTGAAAAGTGCCATGCCACCGGTTAAGGAAGGTGTTAAGCCTTCGGCATGCGTCATTAACCCATAAACCAACCAAGGCGCACGCCCTACTTCGGTTACAAACCAACCGGCAACCACGGCAATAAAGGGCGATAAACTCATAGCTACTAGCCCTTTAAGGTACCAAGAGGAAGAAGCAAAACGACCGCCAGCTCTAAGGAATAAGCCTGCAAAGGCAAAACCTATCATTAGCACGCCTAAGCCCACCATGATGCGGAAAGCCCAGAAAACGATAAATACAGGTGGACGCTCTTCAGCAGGAACATCAAGCAAACCAGGCAGTTCACCTTCAGAATCGTGGGTTAGAATTAAACTGGCTAACTTAGGGATTTTAATTTCAAAGTGGTTTTTCTCGTTTTCTTGGTCAGGAATAGCAAACAAGATTAACGGTACACCCGTGCCACGCTCCCAGTTACCTTCCATAGCGGCCACTTTAGTAGGCTGGTGCTCTAAAGTAGAAAGACCATGAAAGTCACCAATCAATAACTGAGCAGGTGCAATAATCAGCAACAACCATAAGGTCATAGAAAGGGCTTTTTTATTGGCTTCAACTTCACGGCCTTTTAACAAGAACCATGCACTAACACCCGCCACTACAAAACCACCGGTTAAGAAAGAAGCGACGATCATGTGCCAGAAGCGATAGAAAAAAGAGGCAGTAAAAAGCGCTTCAGCCCAGCTAGCAACATGGTAAATTTCACCACGCAACTCTAGACCAGCCGGTGTTTGCATGAGGCTGTTGGCCGAGAGAATCCAGAAGGCAGAAATAAAGGTACCTAAGGCAACCATACAGGCCGCAAATAAATGCACCCCCTTAGGAACTTTGTTACGACCAAAGAGCATAACGCCAAGGAAGCCCGCTTCTAAGAAGAAGGCGGTAATCACTTCGTAACTAAGCACTGGGCCTAAGAAGTTTGCCGTAGCATAGGAAAAGTTACTCCAGTTAGTGCCGAACTGGAAAGACATAACAATACCGGACACTACGCCCATACCAAAAACCACCGCAAACACTTGGGTCCAGAATTTTGCTAAGCGCTCCCAAGCAGGGTTTTTGGTTTTAAAGAATAGGCCTTCTAATAAGGCTATATAGGATGCTAAACCGATGGTGAACACCGGAAAAATAGCATGGAAAGACACAACAAAAGCGAATTGAATGCGCGACAGTATAAGGGGGTCGAGCTCCATGGCCTGCTCCTAACGGATGAAGGAATTATTTTTTGACTTATATCAATTAGGATAGTCTCATATTATAGAAATGCAACAAAGGTGGCAGGCTGTCGCAGAGTAGCTAAGTATTTGTTATTTAAAGCTTTATTTTAATTAAAACCTTCCCTTAACCCTATTCACCTTTTCTAACTGCCAAGCTTTGGGGTCAAGGGTGGTTTCTAGTTCATCTTGTAAAGCTTGAGGAAGGCGGTGTAAAAAGTTTAACCCTGTGGCAGTTTCTATTTCGCGCACACTAGTAACAAACTTAGCTAAGGGTTCATTCCCTTGCACACCTTGTGGCACTACAAAAGCTAGCACTTGAATTGGGCGCTCACCTTCAGGTGGGGCAATAAAAATCTTATAAAAAGCATCGGGAATTTCAATAAACTTACCAGGGAGGCGTTCAATCTGCTCATCAAAAATAGGCCCAGTAATTACCCAAATTTCTTTTTTAAGCACTACAAAATGGTCCATCGCTGATTGTTCTATTCTTTGCCACACACGGCGGTTTAAATTCGGTGTTTGTGGGCTAATGTTCGTCATTAAGAAGGTTTTTAACTGGGCTTCTCGGCCATGCACTTTGGCTATAGCATAATTAGGTGCTAGGTGGCCTCTATCATAACCACTGCCAGTATAATCGCTGTGTTTTACTCGGGTTAAACTGCGCCAATCTTCATCAAAGCCAGAAGGACGAGGGCCGCTTCCGCCCGGCTCTTTTGCTTCAAGGCGATAAGTGACCCAAAGTGGGTTCATCCGAATATCGGAATAGCCCACCATAAAACCAGGGTTTCTTATCACATGATGCCAACGTCGCCAATCTTTCCAGTCTTGAGTTAACGGTAAACCAGCATAGGCGTGGCGCTCACGTTCTTGCACTTCTTGCCAATAAGTAAAGCCGCCACCCAAGATAACGACCACAAGCAACCAGCTGGGTAGTTTTAAAATCCTTTTTATGTTCATGGTTATTCAGCTAAATCCTGTAAGGTATAAGTTGGGTCTAAGAGGTTTACACCTTGACCTGCAGCAGGTGCTTGCGCTTCAACCCAAGGCTTAATGGCTTCAATTAAGGCTTCTTGTGCTTCACTTTCACCGTGTACTAAAAAAAGCTTAGGCGAACCATTAAAGCAGCGATACCAATCAATTAAGCCTTGCTGATCAGCGTGGGCAGAAAAGCCATTAATGGTATGAACCTTAGCTTCAACATTAATTTCTTCACCCCAAAGCTTAATAGTTTTAGCACCCTCAACAATTCTTCGCCCAAGTGTATTACGTGCTTGAAAGCCAACAAAAATTAAGTGGGTTCCCTTACGCCATACTTGATTTTTTAAGTGATGCCGAATACGCCCACCTTCACACATACCGCTGCCAGCAATAATAATGGCACAACTTTTGATAGCATTAATGGCTATCGACTCTTCAGGAGAACGCGTTATTTTTAGGTTAGGTAACTTTTCTTGAATTTTTTGCTTAGCCCAAAGCTCGCGGCTTTCAGCATCGTAAAGGTGGGTGTGGTGCGAATAAACTTCGGTAGCCTCAATTGCCATAGGGCTGTCAAGAAAAATTTGCCAATCACCCATACCCCATTCTTTATAATATTTAGTAAACAAATAAAGTAATTCTTGCGTACGACCCACTGCAAAAGCAGGAATTAAAATATTACCGCCGGTTAAGCGTGCAGCCTTCAGCACTTCGCCCATTTCTATAAAGCTGTCTTCCCAGCTGCGGTGACAACGCCCACCATAGGTGCTTTCCATCAGCACTACATCCGCTTCCCTTACACAAGCAGGGTTACGCAAAATAGGCGCACCGGCATGGCCTAAATCACCAGAAAAAACCACTTTACGGGTTTCGCCAGCTTCTTCCAAAGTAAGCTGGACAATGGATGAACCTAAAATATGCCCAGCATCAAACAAGGTAACCGTTATGCCTTCAGCTATTTTTAGCGATTGAGCGTAATCCATTCCTCTAAAATGCTTCAGTGCTTTTTCAGCATCTTGGCTAGTAAACAAGGCTTCTAGGGGCGGTAAGCCTTTGCGTTCACGTTTGCGGTTAAGTGTATAAACATCCCTTTCGGCTAGGTGTGCTGCGTCCATAAACATAACTCGGCACATTTCTTGGCAGGCACGCTGGGTATAAATTTTGCCTTTAAAGCCTTGTTTAACTAACAAAGGAATGCGACCACAATGGTCTAGGTGAGAATGGCTAAGCACCACAGCATCAATGCTTGCTGGGTCAAAAGGGAAATCTTGGCGATTGGCTTCATCTTCTTTTACTTTGCCGCCACCTTGAATTAAACCGCAGTCTAACAAGATAGTTTGGCGTCCTACTTTAACTAGGTGGCAAGAACCCGTTACTTCCTGTGCAGCGCCTAAAAATTCTATGTGCATTTCCTTCCCCTACTAGTGAATAAAACCAGTGTTTAATGAAAGCATTGTTGTAAGTCTAGCAGACATTTCTACAGAAAATTATTAGCTAATGTGCTTTACTAGCTGTACCTAAAGTTCATTTTATTTCTAAGCTGCCGTTATTAATTAACTTACTCGAATGTAGGTAGGCTTTTTTAGACCACTAACTTAAACTAGCACTGCTTAAGCTTGCTCTTTTTAAGCCCGCTCTTAATCTAGGATGGAGTTAGAGTCCCTTGGTTTTTTTAAACCTAACTACTTTTTTAATCCATTTCAAAGGTTAACGCTATGCTGCTTCGTAACAGTCTACGCAATAAACTTATTGCTACTGCTTCGGTTTCAACACTATTACTTATTTTAGTTTTAGGCCTAACTCTGCTACAAATGCACCGTGCAGAACAGCGATTTATTCATTTTATTGACCGTGATGAATCGGCCATGACCCAGTTAAACTCTATGCTAGCCGACGGTTTATTAGCCGGAATTTCAATTCGTAACAAGCTGTTAAACCCCAGTTTAAAGCAGCCTCGCACAGTAACTGAAGGTGCTATTCAGCGCGTTAACAGCAATATTGTTTTACTACAACAGGCCTACCTTAACGACGCTACTTGGCAAAGCCAGTTAAAAGAACTCGATCAACGCTGGCAACAAAACCAGCAAGCAAAACTTCATGTGCTTACTTTAATTGAAAGTAACCAGTTGCAAGCAGCTGAAACGCACCTAGTTAAAGTAGAACACCCAGGCTGGTTTGATATTCGTAACCAATTACAAAGCCTAGTCAAAATTCAGCGTGACCGTTTTACAAACACGCGCAGTGAAATTATTAGCCAAGGCCGTGAAGATTTGGTTTTAGCCCTAGGTTTAGCTTTGGCTAGCTTAATTGTTGGTGGGGTATTGTTGTTAATTTTAAGCCACCGCATGGTGATTAATTTACGCAGCACCGTTCATGCTATGAAACAATTAAATAGTGAAAGTTCTGATTTAAATTACCGCCTACCCGTGCGGGGTAACGATGAAGTGGGCCAGCTAGCCCAAGCGTTTAATGCTTTTATGGATCATTTACAGCAACTGATTATTGATGTTAGTAAAACCAGCCATGCAGTGCGTGAACAAATGCGAATTGTGTCTGAAACTTCAACCCGTTCTTCTAATGAAATAAGTAACCAACGAGCAGAAACAGACCAAGTTGCCACCGCCATGACCCAAATGTCTGCTTCAGTTCACCAAGTAGCCTCACACGCTAACGAAGCAGCCAATGCTGGGCATAGAGCCGACGCCGCCGCAAAAGAAGGCCAAGACGTTGTAGCTAGCACCATAGAATCCATTAATCAGCTAGCAGAAGAGATTGGTTACAGCGCCGCCGCAGTACGTAAACTTAACGATGACAGCAAGCACGTTTCTGAAGTGTTGGAAGTCATTAACTCAGTCGCTGAACAAACTAACCTCTTAGCTTTAAACGCTGCTATTGAAGCCGCCCGTGCTGGCGAACATGGCCGTGGTTTTGCGGTAGTCGCCGATGAAGTTCGCTCTTTAGCTGAACGCACTCGCACTAGCACCCAAGAAATTCAAACCATCATTGACCAGTGGCTAACCCAATCGTTAAAAGCAGTTAAAGCCATGGAAGCTAGCCAAATTAAGGCCGATGCAACCATAGAGCAAGCCAGCCTAGCCGACGTTGCTTTGAATGAAATTAACTTTGCGGTGCAACAAATTCATGAAATGAGCGTACAAATTGCCAGTGCCGCAGAGGAACAATCTTCAGTTGCTGAAGAAATTAGCGAGCGTTTAGTTGCCATCGACCAGTTAGCTAACACCAGCTCTGAATCGGCGTTGGAAACATTGAATGCTGGTGAAGCAGCACAACAGCTTTCTCGCCACTTACGTGACTTGGTGGAACGCTTTAAAATCTAATGAGCTTTATTCTTAGCCAGTATAAAAAGCAGCAGTAAAAAAACGCCCTTAGCGATTAACTAAGGGCGTTTTTGCTTTTTAAGGCTAAGCTAAGAAAATGTTAAGCAGCAGCAGTTTTACTGGCTAACAGTGCAGGGCTAACCGCTGCAAGCAACGCATTCAAGTTAGCACTTACTGTATCTTCGCTGATAGCCACGCCGGTAAAGGCTTCTTCACCCACTTGTACTTGTAAATAGGTACAAGCCTTGGCTTCGCTACCACTGGCAAGGGCGTGTTCGCTGTATTCAGTAATCTGTACTGAACAGCCTAGGCGCTCTTTTAATGCTTCGCTTAGGGCGTGTAAAGAACCTTTACCCGAAGCTTCTACTTGCCATTCTTCACCCTGCTGGCGAATCACTGCCTTTAGTTGGTCACTGCCATTGCGTTCTAGCTTGTAGCTGACTAGCTCGGCGTTGGCTGAGTTATTTAAATACGCCTGCTCAAAGGTTTCCCAAATTTCGTTGCGCTGTAATTCTCTGGCAGCAGCTTCAGTGCGGGCTTGTACCATTTTGGCAAACTCGACTTGTAACCAGCGGGGTAGCTGTAGGCCGTAATCATTTTCTAGCACATAAGCCACACCACCTTTACCTGACTGACTATTAATGCGAATCACCGCTTCGTAACTGCAACCTAAGTCTTTAGGGTCTATTGGCAGATAGGCAACATTCCAGCCATCTTCAGGTGTTTGGCAGGCAAGGGATTTTTTAATTGCATCTTGGTGGCTGCCAGAAAAAGCCGTGTAAACCAATTCACCCACGTAAGGGTGGCGTGGATTCACCGCAATTTTGGTGCAGTCTTCCACCACTTGAATAATTTCATCTACATTGGCTAGGTTAAGTTCAGGGTCTATGCCTTGGCTGTAAAGATTCATGGCTAGGGTAATCACATCCATGTTACCGGTGCGCTCGCCATTGCCCATTAAAGTGCCTTCTACTCTATCAGCGCCAGCCATTAAACCTAGCTCTGCTGCGGCCACACCACAGCCTCGGTCGTTATGGGTGTGT
The DNA here is from genome assembly GCA_012727935.1 of Pseudomonadaceae bacterium. Classification (GTDB taxonomy): domain Bacteria; phylum Pseudomonadota; class Gammaproteobacteria; order Pseudomonadales; family Halomonadaceae; genus Marinospirillum. The sequence continues at coordinate 9,232 of JAAYGA010000165.1, forward strand.
AGGCTCACTTCAATGCAGTTGCGCTGCTGAACATGGCGGCAGAACCATTCAATTTGGTCGGCAAACACATTGGGTGTGGACATTTCTACTGTGGCGGGCAAGTTAAGAATAATTTTATTCTCTTGGGTTGGTTGCCACTCTTTAACTACGGCATCACAGACTTCCACGGCAAAATCGAGTTCTGTGCCGGTAAAGCTTTCCGGTGAATATTCTAAGCGCCACTGGGTTTCTGGGTGTTGGGCAACTTTTTCTTTCACCATGCGCACGCCTGAAACGGCTATATCAATAATTTCTTGGCGGCTCATACGAAATACCTGTTCGCGCTGCACTTTAGAAGTGGAATTATAAACGTGAACTATGGCTTGTTTAACACCGGCAAGTGCTTCGATAGTGCGGTCAATTAGGTGTTCTCTGGCTTGGGTTAATACCTGAACCGTGACATCATCAGGAATCATCTGCTCTTCAATTAACGCCCGCACAAAATCAAAATCTGGCTGAGAAGCCGCAGGAAAACCCACTTCTATTTGCTTAAAGCCTAGCTTAACTAACAGCTTAAACATGCGCTTTTTTTGTTCAACCGTCATAGGGTCAACCAGTGCTTGGTTACCATCACGCAGATCAACACTGCACCAGATAGGCGCTTTTGTAATGACTTGATCTGGCCACTGGCGGTCTTTCAATTGCACCGGTGGAAAAGGACGGTATTTAGTGTGGTCAAAGGCTGACATGGTTGTTTCTCTCTGCGGTTAGCTTGGTATTAGTGAATACGCCTAGTTTAACGCAGGTTTTGCGCTAAATAATTGCGAACTTGCCCCTGCAAACTCATTATTTGCATAAATATTGCTAATAAAGTTAGTTTTTAAGGTTAATATTGCTAAATACAAATAATTAGTGGAATTATAGAATGAAAAAAGTAAGTAATGTAAAACTGGACAGAACCGACCGACGCATTTTAGCGGCCCTACAAAAAGACAGCAGCATTAGCAATCAAGACTTAGCTGAAAAGGTGGGTTTGTCGCCTTCGCCTTGTTCACGCCGTGTTAAACAGCTAGAAGACGAGGGTTATATTCAAGGTTACGTTGCTAGGCTTAATCAATCTAAGTTAGGGCTAAAGCTTACCGCTTATATTCAAGTGGCTTTAGACAGGCACACGCCCGACCGTTTTTTAGAATTTGACCGAATTGTGAATAGCTGCCCAGAGATAGTGGAATGCTGTTTGGTAACAGGGCAATCCGCCGATTACACCATGAAAGTTATCGTGCCCGACATGGAAGCTTTTCAAGTGTTTATCCTCGAAACCATCACCCAAATCCCTGGGGTTACGGCGGTGCATTCAAGCTTTGTTATGCGTAAAGTGGTGGACAGCACCGAAGTTTCTTTACAGCACTTGTAAGGGGCAAGTGTTAACTTACCCCTACAAAAAAAGTTAGATGCTAGACAGCAAATAAACCGTGTAAGCAGCATAGCAGGCAACTAAAAAACCACCGGCTAAGCGGCTAATACGCCCTTGTGCTTTTTTATAGCCATAACCCAACACAAATAAAACTAAGGTTAGGAACAACATAACCATAGCATCGCGTGAAAACACTTCTGACCCAAAGCTTAGTGGTTGAATCATGCCGGCAATGCCCACCACAGCCAGCGTATTAAACAGGTTAGAACCAAGGATATTACCCAGTGCCATGTCGTGTTCACCCTTGCGAGCTGCCGCAACCGAGGAAGCCAGTTCAGGTAACGAAGTGCCTATTGCAACAATGGTTAGGCCAATAATTAAATCACTAATGCCAAAGCCTTGGGCAATTTCAACCGCACCCCAAACCAGCAAACGTGAACTAGCGACCAGCAATAATAAGCCAATCACCAGCCACATAATGGCAAGTTTAAGGGTGAGGTTGTTGTTTTGTTCCAACGCATCAACAGCCGTGTCGGCACCTTTTTTTAAACCACTCCAAATAGTCCAACCCATCACCAAAAAGAAGGCAATAAGCAGTACTAAAGCATCGAGGCGGGTTATTTCACCATCCCAAACTTGGTAGGCAGCTAACAGAGTAATAGCCAATAACAAAGGCAGCTCTTTACGAACAATGCTGGAATGAACTAAAACAGGACTAATCAGGGCAGTAATACCTAAAATTAATGCGATATTCGTAATGTTGGAACCGTAAGCATTACCTAAGGCTATCCCAGGATTACCTTGGGCAGCAGAAATAGCCGACACCACCATTTCAGGTGCCGACGTACCAAAGCCCACCACCACCATACCTATCAGCAAAGGCGGCACACTAAAATGCTGCGCCGTAGCAGCAGCACCTTCTACAAAACGGTCTGCACTCCACACCAACACTAACAAACCTGCAAGCACTGCTAGCCCTGCTAGTAACATTCATTATTCCTCTGTAGTTAAATGGGTAATTAAACCAATGGCTTAATTAGCTGCCACTTCGGCGTGTTCTAATAAGAAATCAACAAAGGCGCGATCAGCAATCGACTGGTAAGCGCCTTTTTTCCAAGCTATCGACATATTTAAAAATACCCTTTCCTCAAAAGGAATGGCCACTAAATCAGGTTCATCTTTTAACACCATTTTTAGAAAAACGGTAATACCAAAACCCTGTCGCACAATGGATTTAGTTAAAGGAATTAAATTAGATTCAAAGGCCACTTTGGGGGTTAAGCGTGATTTTTCACACACACGATCAATAAACTCACGGTGGAAATAACCCTCTTTAAACAGCACTAATTCTTCTTGAAAAAAATCTTTAAAGCTTACCGATTTCATTTCTGCAAAACGGTGATCATGGGGCACACACACCACCATTTCTTCTTGTAAAAAAGGCACAGCTTCCAAATCTTTAGGCACTCGGTCGGCCACTATCACACCCACGTCCAAATCGCCTTCACGAATTTTCTTTTGAATACTGCGTGTACCGTCTTCAAAAACAGCAAGGTTTAAGCTTTGGTGGCGGTGTTTAAAAGCCATAAGAATGGGTGGAAAATAATAGGAACCCAGCATACTAGGAATACCAATCCGCACTTCACCTTTGGTTAAACCACGCGCTTCATTAAGCGCCAATTCAGCCGCTTCCACTTCGTCTAAAATGCGCCGAGCGTGTACCATTAAAATAGCGCCTTCTGCGGTTGGCTTTACACGCTTTTCACCCCTGTCTAACAGAGACAAACCCATCTGTTTTTCCATATTACGAATCGACATGCTGACAGCTGGCTGAGCAACACCTAATCTTTCTGCGGCAAGGGTAAAGCTGCCTAAGTCGGCTACAGTCACTAAATAACGCAGGGGTCGAATATCCATAACTTGACCTTATGTTGAGGATTCATTAGATGAATTTTGCTTATTAGGCAAGGCTGCGTAGAGTGTATTTTTTCATTTACAGGCTTAACCAATGATAGAAGCAAAATCTCCAGCTTTCTGGCGTGCCACTTTAGCACTTTGCTGTGGTTCCTTCATGATATTCAGTAATCTTTATGTCACTCAGCCACTTTTACCAGAACTTCAACTGGCGTTTAACATTTCCACTTTAGAAGCCAATGCTTCCCTAGCTATCGCTACACTTATGCTGGGCATTTCACTGCTAGTTTATGGGCCACTGTCGGATGCGCTAGGCAGACGCGCCATTATGCTGGTTACCATGACCGGCACTTTATTTACGACCTTTGCTTTAGCTTGGGTGCCTAATTACACCAGCCTGCTTGTTTTACGCGCCCTTCAAGGCTTTTTGTTAGGTGGTTTGCCTGCGGTAGCTATTGCCTACATGGGCGATGAATTTAGTAAAAAAGCCATGGCCTTAGCGGTGGGTATTTATATTAGTGCTAACACCTTGGGCGGCATTAGTGGGCGGTTGTTTTCTGGATTTATTGCCGATGCGTTTAATTGGCGAGCCAGTTTTCTTTTTGCCGCAGGCTTATCTTTGGTTTGTTTAATTATTTTTTGGTGGGCTTTACCAAAATCTAAAAACTTCCAACCTCAGCAACCCAGTTTAGCTCGAATGTTAAAAGACTTATTTAACCACCTTAAAAACCCGCTACTTTTAATGGCTTATTTGTTGGGTGGCTTAAATTTCTTTATTTTTATTAACCAATACAGTTATGTCACTTATTTACTTTCTGCAGAGCCTTGGCTATTAAGCAGTAGCTTTTTAGGCATGTTATTTTTAACTTATTTAACCGGCACTTGGGCAGCCTCAATTTCAGGCCGAGTAGCGTTAGTTTTAGCGCAACCCTTGTGTATGGCGCTAGGTGTTAGCTTTTTAATGGCTGGTAGCTTAGTGATGTTAATACCCAGCGTGTGGGCAATTATTGGCGGGTTATTAATTAATAGCTTTGGGTTCTTCTTCTGCCATTCCAATATTACTAGCTGGGTTAGTCGTCAGGCGCATACCGCTCGCGCCAGCGCCAGCGCACTCTATTTAGTGTTTTATTATATGGGGGCAAGTACTGGCGGTTTTTACCTAGATCCTTTTTGGCAAGCTTTACATTGGCAGGGGGTTATTTTGGGTTCTTTATTGGTGTTTATAGTTACGCTGGGGATTAGCTTATGGTTATGGAAGCAAGACCCTCGCAACTTAAGCCAGTTAGCCTAACGCTTTACTAAGACTAGCTAAAAAAGAGCCGACCAAATTAAACGTATCGCCATTAGGGTAAGTACAGTATTAATTACTAGGCCAAATTTTTGGTTACTTAGTTTATTTAATAGCCTTAAACCTAACCAAGTGCCTAGTGCGCCACTAATAATCATTAATAACATTAAGCCTAGCCAATCGGCAAACACAAAGCCTGCCGCACCAAACACCACAGCTTTAGGTAGGTGCTGCACGCTCATAGCAGCAGCAAAGTTAGCCACAGTACGAAAACGGTCGCCCTGATGTTGCTGCTTTACAAAGGCCGCGACTAAAGGGCCAGTTGCACCAGCGAACATACTAATAAAAGTAGTAATTAATGCCGCAAAAAAAGTGCCTACACGCCCTAAACCTATGGCAGGAACTTTAGGCCCCCAAGTTAAAAACAAGATAAAACCAGCAATGGTGAGCTGTAAAAACTGCATCGGCAGCTCTACTAAGAACAGGCTAGCTAGGCCAGCCCCTAAAATTGCGCCTGGCGTAAAAGCCGCCAACAGCTTCCAATCAATGTCTTTAAGTGTCATAACAGCACGGTTAAAGTTAGAACCAAATTGCACCATGCCATGCAGGGGAATAATGGCAGCAGGGGGCAAAATTAGCGCCATAATAGCCAGTAATAACACACCGCCACCCACACCAATGCTGGCGGTAATGGCTGAAGTAATGCCGGCAAAAACAATCAGCAATAAGCTATTTAATAAACTCAGTTGTTCAGGTAAAAGGTATTCAAGGTAGGGCACACTAAAGTCCAGAGATGCGTAAGCAATCGTTGTAGTCGTCTAAACGCCGGTCATAATTAAAGTCTTGGTCTGCTGAGGTGGGTAATCTAAACCCAAAGCTAACAATGCCTGAGGCAAGAACAGCAAAGTCTCTTTCTGACTGTAATCCTGATTGAATGGAACAGTTTAAATGACTTAGCTCATAGGATGAAAGTTTGTCTACATTTACTGGCTTAAGAAATTTTTCTAAATTAACGCTAGTACAACCGCTGGTTAATAAAAGGCACAATAAACAGGCAGTGCCGATAAAGAGGCGCTGTTTTTTTAAACCAAAAATAAGTTTTACTAAAAGATAAGGCATCTAAAATAAATTTTTAGGTTAACGTAGGCCTGCATACTATCTTATTCATTGGTCAAGCTAAAGCCCTAGTGGAGTAAAAAAATGTTGAAGTTTGAAGTCATTCCTGTAACGCCCTTTGCCCAGAACGCGACACTGGTTTGGTGTGATGAAACGTTAGAGGCCGCCATTATTGATGCCGGTGGTGAAGTTAGTCGCCTATTAAAAGCAGTGAATAGTAAGAACCTTAAATTAACCAAGCTACTATTAACCCACGGCCACCTAGACCATGCTGGTGGCGCTGCTGATTTAAAAGCACAAGTAGAGGTGCCTATTCTTGGCCCACACCAAGCCGATCAATTTTGGCTAGATGGCTTAGGTGAACAAAGCCGCATGTTCAACTTCCCAACAGCCCAACCCTTCACCCCCAACCAATGGTTAGAAGATGGCGATAAAGTGCAACTAGGTAACTCAACTTTGCAAGTGATTCACTGCCCCGGCCACACACCCGGCCATGTAGTTTTTTATGATGCTGCTAGCAAAATGGCGCAGGTGGGTGATGTTCTGTTTGCAGGTTCAATTGGCCGCACCGACTTCCCGCAAAGCAACCACCAAGATTTAATTAACTCAATTAAAAACAAACTCTTCCCTCTTGGGGATGACGTGGAATTTATTCCAGGCCACGGCCCTAATTCAACCTTTGGCGAAGAAAGGCGCAGTAACCCTTTTGTTGGCAGCAGTCAGTTTGGCTAGTTTTTACAGCTGTTAAACAAGTAGCAAACTCACTTAAAAAATTATAATCCATTGTTTTTTAACAACTTTTAAAGCTAGCATTCAAAAGATTAAAACGATCGTTTGTCTGTTAGCTAAGTTGGTGCTAAAGTGAACTTTAATCAGAAAATAAAAATAATGGAGATTGCTATGGCTTCAAATTGTTGGTCTTCTCGACTAAAAATTGCCTGCTTTTTACTGACAGCAACTTGTTACACCCACCTGCCTGCAGTTGCTGATTCTAATTCTGCTTTAATTAGGCCTGCACTTAAATCTGAACTCATTACGCAATCTTTACTATTAGACCTTACCACCGCTGGTAATCGCCTAGTGGCTGTGGGTGAGCGAGGGCATATTATTTTTCGTGACCTAGGCCAAACTTGGCGGCAAGCTGAAGTGCCGGTTATTAGCCAGCTAACAGGGGTACACTTTCCCAGCCCAAATATAGGTTTTGCAGTGGGGCATGAAGCGGTTATTTTACGCAGCCAAGACACAGGCACAAGCTGGCAAGTGGTTCACCATGATAAAGAAGAAGCGCCACTCCTAGACGTTTATTTTACTTCGGCCAACACAGGTTTTGCAGTGGGTGGCTATGGCCTGCTGCTAACAACGCATGATTCAGGCGTAACTTGGCAAAACTTAAGTGACCAGCTACCTAATTCTGAAGGCTACCATAACAATGCCATTACGCAGGATGCCAAAGGCCATTTGTTTATTGCTGGCGAACGAGGCAGTGTTTACCGGTCAGGTGATTTAGGCAAGACTTGGCAAGCCCTCAGCTTAGATTATGACGGCTCTTTTTTTGGTGTTTTTAGCACACCAGCTGGGCAGCTTATTGCCAGTGGTTTGCGTGGCAATTTATTTATGAGTTTAGATGACGGTGATTCTTGGCAAGCAATAGAACACGCCGGTGAACAAACATTAAATACTGGCCTAGTCTTAGAAAATAATCAGCTTCTTCTTGTAGGTCAAAATGGTGAATTTCTAACCGGCCCAGCCCAAGCACTTACTTTGCACACCCTACCTGGGCGTTATTCTTTACTTGCCGCCGCACGCCAAGGTAACGAACTGCTAGCCGTTGGGCGGGGTGGTGTTCACCGCTTGCCTCTACCTGAAACTTCGGGCCGATAAGGATTATTTCAATGAACAAACACCAAGCACCTTTAATTGAAAACACTTTTTTTAATTTTCGGCCTATTTGGCTAGCCTTCTTTTTAGTGCTAACCGTTTTTTTAGGTTATCAAGCCCTGCAAGTAAAACCTGAAGCCAGTTTTGAAAAACTTATTCCACTTTCACACCCCTACATAGAAAACTTTATGGACCGCCAAGATGACTTGCGCGGTTTAGGTAATGCGGTGCGAATAGTTGTAGCGGCTAAACAAGGTGCTGATATTTTTAGTGCCGACTACATGCAACGCCTGCAAGCTGTTTATGAGGAAGTGCGTTATTTAGAAGGGGTAGACCAATCAGCCGTTAGGTCTTTGTGGGACCCAGCCGTGCGCTGGACACAAGTTACCGAAGAAGGTTTTGAAGGCGGCACAGTTATTCCCGACACTTACGATGGCAGTAAAGCAAGCTTAGAAGAGCTGCGTGAAAACCTGCTTAAATCGGGTCAAGTTGGCATCATGATCGCCAACGATTTTCGCTCTACGCTGGTTGTTGCACCCTTGTTAGAAGCAGTGGATGGCAAACCTCTCGATTACCAAGCTTTTTCTGCTGCTTTAGAAAAAGTACGTAATCAGTTCAGTGACGAACAGTTTGAAGTACGCATTGTTGGTTTTGCCAAATTAATTGGTGATTTAATTGAGGGCGCAACACAGGTAGGCTTGTTCTTTCTGGCAGCTTTATTAATTACCTTTGTATTATTGTTTCTTTATTCGCGCTGCGTTAAAAGTGCGCTGGTGGCTTTGTTTTGTTCTGTAGTAGCCGTTACTTGGCAACTTGGCTTACTTAAGCTGTTAGGTTTTGGCCTAGACCCTTATTCTATGCTGATACCTTTCTTAGTCTTTGCTATCGCTGTTTCGCATGGTGTACAAGTCATTAACGCTATGGCTATAGAAGCTTCTTATGGCCATGACCGCGTTAAAGCAGCACGTTTAGCCTTTCGTGGTTTATACATAGCCGGCATTTTAGCCTTAGTGTCTGATGCTATCGGCTTTATGACGCTGCTATTTATTGATATTCAAGTCATTCAAGAGCTAGCCATAGCGGCCTCTTTGGGTGTGGCCGTTATTATTCTCACCAACCTAATTTTACTGCCTTTATTAATGTCTTATTTGGGTGTCAGCCTAACCAGCATTATGCGGGCTAAAAACAAACGCTTAGAACACTCACCCGTTTGGCACCGTTTGTCTTTTTTCACCCACGCTAAAGTTGCACCTTGGTCTTTAGCAGCGGCTTTATGCTTAGGCGTATTTGGTTTTATAGCCAGTGCTGATTTACAAATTGGTGACCTAGATAAAGGCGCACCTGAATTGCGTCCCGATTCACGTTACAACCTAGATAATGCCTATGTTACCGACAACTACACCACCAGTGCCGATGTGCTGGTAGTCATGGTTGAAACGCCTGAACAGGGTTGCGTGGCCTATGAAGCCTTAGAAGCAGTGGATAGGCTGGAATGGCAGATGCGTAATGTGCCAGGAGTGCAGGGAACCTTGTCGCCTGCTTATATTACTAAACGGGTTATTGCTGGGTTTAATGAAGGTAATTTGAAGTGGGAAGCCTTGGCGCGTAATCAGTTTGTGCTTAACCAAGCCATGAGTAATTTGCCTGCTGGCATGATTAATAACCGCTGCGATTTACTGCCTGTAATTCTTTATTTAGAAGACCATAAGGCCAATACACTCGTTGTGGTGACTAAAGCAGTTGAAGCCTTTGCCGCAGAAAACAATTCAGAATATGTCCGCTTTATGTTAGCCGCCGGCAGTGCCGGTATTGAAGCCGCAACCAATGAAGAAATTGCTCGTGCTCAAACTTTTATGTTGGTTTTTGTTTACGCTGTGGTTGCTTCGTTAGTGTTTATAACCTTCCGTTCTTGGCGCGCGGTGGTGTGCATTGTTGCGCCACTTGGCTTAACTTCGGTGCTGTGTCAGGCACTGATGGCACAATTGGGTATAGGTGTAAAAGTTGCAACCCTGCCAGTCATCGCCTTGGGTGTGGGCATAGGTGTAGACTATGGTATTTATATTTATTCACGCCTAAGCCAACACCTGCGTGAAGGTGAAAACCTGCAAAATGCCTATTACCACACCCTGCGCTCTACTGGTAAAGCTGTTAGCTTCACTGGCTTAACGCTGGCCATTGGCGTAGGCACTTGGGTTTTTTCGCCCATTAAATTCCAAGCCGATATGGGTATTTTGCTAACCTTTATGTTCTTGTGGAACATGGTTGGCGCACTTTGGCTTTTACCAGCCTTCGCCCATTACCTGCTTAAAGATGCTTCTAAAATTTAAACTAGGCTAAACTTTGAGTTTTAGACGTCTCTATCACTCGCCCTGCAACACAACTTACCACCCCTTCAGCCGTCAAGGTCAGCTTCCAACGCTGTACCTTGGCTGGCTCTTCGCCTTTTAAGTCTTCACTAACCAACACTAGGTTGTAGTAATGGCGTTGCTCAATAAGGTGAGTACCAACATCAGACGACCCTTCTTTTACATCATAGTAATAAACAGGGGTTTTAACGCTGCTAAGTAAATCTGCAAAAGGTTTGAAATCGACTTCAATACTTTCTTCAATGTTTTCTTCTATCTCTAAGTGTTCCTCACTCTCAATCATTGAACGTAAAAAGAAAATATTCTTACCAGCATTAAAAAACCATTTACCGCTGTTATTTTTAACCTGTTCTGGTAGCTGTTCATAGCTTATAACTGAACGCCACAAAAACTGCTGGAACAACAAGGGTTCTTTTTTACTTTTTCGATACCTAAATTTCCACAAGGCTTTATCTTGACGAATTTTATCGGTTAACACTTTAATTAAGTCGTCACGTAATAAATCGCGTAAGGCATAAACCAAAGCTACCGTTAAAATAAGGCCTACACTTAATGAATAGCCTGAATCTCTAAAGTGAAAAATAAAAACAGTAAAAAGGCTCATAACAACCATAGTAATCAATGCTTTTACGCTGCGCCTTGCTATATTGCCTAGCTCTATTACATCTGCTTTTAATAAAATAAACCTGTCTAAAAAACGCCGATACAGCTGCATACGGTAAAAAACACGCGCTGAACGACCATCCAGTTCTTTTAAATAGCCTTGTGCTTTGCGGTAATCAATTTCTTGCTGCAAAAAGCCCAACACTTCAGCCTGCGCTACTTCAGGTAAAATATCCCAGTCTTTATGTTTTATTAACGCCAACAAGCTTTGTTCAGCCAACCATGAAAAATAAACGTCTAGCTGTCGCTGGTAACGGCTTTGCCTAGGTTCACTAGAAATGTGGGTGCGAATGCGTTTTGCAAACCCCTTACATAATAAAACTAAGCGGGTTACCTGCTGTTCTAGCAGCCCAGCTTGCTGTATTTGGTACTGCACTTTTTCTAGGTTGCGCTGAAAACTAGCCATCCAAGTGCTACGCAAGGTTTCATAGTGAGGAGACAACAAAGACACCGACTGCTCGGTGTGCTGCTTCTTATCTTCAGGAATACCTAAAACACGGTAACGAAAGTCGACAGGTCGCGCATTCCATTCGGTCCGATCAAGCAGTTCAGGTAAATGTTCTACTTCTGCGGGTGGAAAAAGGTACAAGCTAGCCACCGTCTTTTTTGACTTAGGCAAGGTTCTTATAAACTCTAAAATATACTCAGATTTATTTTTTTGTGAAAACATCAAGCCACCAATAAAAAACTGTAAAAGATTCTAATTTGCTGAAAGATCATCGCAGGGCGTAAAATGAATAATAAATTTATGCTAAACAGGCAATACTTTGGTTGATCTATCCTCTCTACCTTCAACACCACTAAGCGGCCCCATTCTAGTTTTTGATTCAGGCGTGGGTGGGTTATCCATTGTTCAAGCCTTGGGTGAACGCTTGCCTAACCTTCCTTTAGTTTATGCCTGCGATAACGCTGCTTTTCCTTACGGGCAGAAACAAGAATCTTGGCTAAAACAAAGGGTTCATTCAGTCATCAGTGGCCTAGTGAAAGAAATTCAGCCAAGTTTAATTGTTTTAGCTTGTAATACTGCCAGCACTTTAACCCTACCGGAATTACGCCAAAGCTTTACCCTGCCAATAGTGGGCGTTGTTCCAGCTATAAAACCCGCCGCCTTTATGACACGCAGCGGCCATATTGGGCTACTTGCCACCTGCGGCACAGTTAACCGGCCTTACACACAAAAACTAATTGATGAATTTGCTGCCGATTGCAAAATCATTAAAGTGGGTAGTAATCAGCTGGTTGAACTAGTAGAAGCTTATTTGGCCGGCGGCAAGATTGCCGACCAAGACTTGCTGGAAATTTTACAGCCCTTATTAGCAGAACAACGTTTAGACACGGTAATTCTTGGCTGTACGCATTTTCCTTTAATTCAACCACAGTTAGCAAGAGTCGCTGAACAAACCGGTGCCGCACCTTGGCAATGGATAGATTCAGGCGCAGCTATTGCACGGCGCGTAGTGCAGCTGTTAAACGAAATGGGTTACACCAACCCTACTAGCCAAAAAAACTTTAACCCTAGCTGCTGGTTAACCGCACCGCTGGCAATCCACAGCCAATTACCTCAGTCTTTACAGCTATTTGGCTTTAGCCACCTAAAACAGCTAAGCGGTTTTGAATTAGCTGAACAGGTTATTTAACACTTTTATGAGATTAAAAATACGCTATGTCTTCTAACCTACCTCAGGTCAACCCCGCCATTTACCCTAAACTTCTTGCACAAAAAGCTGAACACCTAGGCCAAACTTTTGCAGAATTTAACCCACCCCCACTCGAAGTTTTTGCCTCACCTGCCAGCCATTATCGCCTGCGAACTGAATTTCGTATTTGGCATGAAGGCGATGACTTGTTTTATGCCATGTTTGAAATTGGTGATGACCCTAAAAAAGACCGTACCTTAGTGCGTATGGATCAATACCCAGTAGCCGGTAAAGAAATTAACCGCTTAATGCCTTTGTTACTTGATGCAATTAAAGGTGTGCCGCTACTGCGCCATCGTATGTTTCAGGTTGAGTTTTTAACTACCTTTTCTGGGCAGGTATTAGTTAGCATGATTTACCACCGTCAACTAGAAGATGAATGGGAAGTTGCTGCAAGGCAATTGCAAGAACAGCTAGGCGTTATGATTATTGGTCGTGCTAGAAAACAAAAGCGTGTGCTAGAACAAGATTATGTACTAGAAACCTTGCAAGTAAACGGACAGCCCATTATTTATAAGCAGGTGGAAGGTAGCTTTACCCAGCCTAACCCTTGGATTTGCCAAAGCATGTTGGAATGGGCGCAAGATGTTTCCAAACCTAAAGAAGGTGAAGAAAAGCGTGATCTAGTCGAACTTTATTGTGGCAATGGTAACTTCACTCTGGCTTTAGCCAATAACTTTAGGCAATTATTAGGCACAGAAATTAGCCGCACTTCAGTGGCAGCAGGGCAGTATAACATTCAGGCGAATAAGATTGATAATGTAAGAATTGAGCGCATGGCTGCCGAAGACTTTTCTAAAGCCCTGAATGAACCAAATTCTGCTGAAGCCAGTAAGTTTAATTTACAAGATTATGATTTTTCAACTGTACTGGTCGACCCACCCAGAGCAGGGTTAGACCAAGCCACTTTAGAACAAGTACAAAATTACGAGCGTATTATCTATATTTCCTGCAACCCAGCAACGCTTGTAGAAAACCTAAAAACACTAACGCTTACGCATAGAATTGAGCGGTTAGCTTTCTTTGACCAGTTTCCCTACACCCACCATGCTGAGTGCGGGG
>JAAYGA010000166.1 GCA_012727935.1 Pseudomonadaceae bacterium
CTTTGGGTAAGTCGGCTAAGGCTAATTGCAAAATATCAGTTTCTTTAGCTTCGCTACTATGGAAATGAGCTTTAAAAATAAGATTAGTATTTTTAATTGCCGGTTCAACATTGGCTGCTAGGCTAAGATCACTGATGATACCGCTTGCTTCAGACTGTTGAACAACATAGCGCAGCTCCTCTGCGCTCAGTGCAAAATTAGTGGGTACATGAACCAGCCCCGCTCGTAAAATAGCTAGCCAAGCTAAAACATAGGCATCAGAGTTTTTGCCATAGGCGACTACCCTATCGCCCTTTTTAAGACCTTGTTTGAGTAGATGGTTAGCAATTTTATTAACTGCAAGATTGAGTGTTTGGTAAGTCCATTGCCTATCGAGATACTTTAACGCTACCGAAGTGGCATTTTTGCGTGCGCTACGGCTAAGCGCAGCGCTGATAGTGTTGGCTTGTGGAGAAATTGTCATCATTATAGCCCTCCTTATTTTTTAACCATTTTACAAACGCTTTCAGATAAAGGACGGAAAGCTTTGTCGGCAGGTATGGTGCGAACGATTTCAAATAAATCATCTTCATCTGCTGATTCTTGCGGTGTTTTAGCTCTTACTAGGTACATGTCATGCACCATACGACCGTCTTCACGGATATACGCATTTTTGGCAAACATATCGTTAACGGGCGTTTCCATCATTTTTTTACGAATGGTTTGGGTGTCATCTGAACCCGTGTCTTTAACGGCTTGTAAGTAATGGCGGGTACTAGAATAGAGACCAGCATGAACCATGGTTGGCATAGTGCCAGTTATTTTTTTGAATCTTTCTGCCCAAGCGCGAGCTTCAGGATTAATGTCGTAATACCAGGCTTTGGTAAACTGTAATCCTTGGGCTGTTTCTAAACCTAGGCTACGAACATCGCTACTAAATACCACCATGCCGGCTAAAATTTGTCCGGATTGGGTAATGCCAAATTCGCTGGCAGTGCGTATAGCGTTAGTGGTGTCGGTACCTGCATTATTTAAGCTAATAACTTGTGCGCCAGAAGATTGGGCTTGCAGCATAAAAGAAGCAAAGTCGGTGCTAGGAAAGGGGTGGCGAACTTTACCCACAATTTTTCCGCCATTGGCTTTAACTACCTGCTCTACGTCATTTTCTAAAGCATGACCAAAAGAATAGTCCGCACTGAGCAAGAACCAGTCTTTGTTACCTTCTTGGGTAATGGCGCTGGCGGTACCGTTAGACATAGCCCAAGTATCATAAACCCAGTGAAAGTGGTTAGGGCCGCAGTGCTCATTGGTTATAGATGAAGAAACTGCACCATTAACTAGGCCTAGTTTGTCATTGTCTTCAAGTAGTTTGATGGAGGCGAGGGTTACCGAGGTGGCAACTAAACCGGTCACCATGTCGACTTTATCTTGATCAATCCAGCTTCGCACGATACTAGATCCTAAATCTGCACTATTCCTATCATCTGCCATAAAGGTAATTATTTTAGCGCCATTAATTTGACCATCGAACTCGTCAATAGCCATTTGAATGGCATTCATACCTTTAGGACCAATAGGATCGCGGTAAGCACCAGACATATCGGCTAGGTAACCGATGCGGATTTCATTATCACTTATTGCTGCTGTGGCTGATGTGGATAAAGCCAAAGAGCTGACTAAAGCTGCCATTATAAGGGTGGGTTTAAAAAGCATGTTATTACTCCATTTAAAATTTTTGTTGTTATTTTATATAGCAATCAACCCACTAACCTGCTTAAAATCTTCAGTAATACCAAAGAGGTGAGTAAAGCTGCTTAATTCATACTAGGCGTATTTAAAATAAGTGTTTGGCGCTTTATGCCAAAAAATTAGCATTTCACGCCAATTTTAAACTTTTAAAAAGTGTTTTAAGAAGGATTAACAATGGATGCTTCTTCAACAACTGTTCCCATGCATTTTGTACACAATTTATTTCAGGGTCTTACAACAACGCTAGCTAGGCGTAAGTATTTTTTACTGCAAGCAGGTATACCCTACTTTTTATTAGAAGCACCGCATGGCCGTGTTACCGTTGTTCAGTTTGCAACCTTGTACCGTTTATTAGCGAATGAATACGATGATGAAACCCCAGGTTTTTTTAGCCGACCTTTGCGTGGCGGTACCTTGAAGTACCTGTGTTTAAGTTTGTTAGATGCACCTAATTTACAAGTGGCTTTACACCGCTATAGCCAGTTTTTTAGGTTATTGCTTGATGATGTTTCTTATCAGCTAGTAGTCGAAAAAGATTTGGCCTCTTTACGCTTTATAGAAAATGCACCTTTGCAGGGCGATAGGGTGTTAGTGCATGAACTAATGTTGAAGCTGGTACATGGCATAGCTTCTTGGTTAATTGCTGAAAAAATTCCACCTTTAAAAATTAGTTGTGCCTACCATCAGCCACAGCATAGTCATGAGTATTTGTATTTTTATCCGGGGGAAGTTGTTTTTGATCAACCTTGGACAGCTATACATTTTGATAAAAAGTTGCTGCGTAAACCCATAAGGCAAACGAAGAAGCAATTAAGTGCTTTTTTGCAAAGAGCGCCTGCAGATTGGATTTATGTTTCTTTTGGCGAGCGACTGCTTGCCCATCGTGTTAAAGATTTTTTAAGTGAAGTAGAGCAGACGGGTGCAGTTATTCAGCAGGTAGCAGAGGCCTTACATTTGTCGGTTAGAACTCTATCTCGCCGCTTAGCTGCTGAAGGAACCCATTTTCAAGCAATAAAAGATGAAGTTCGTCGAGATTTAGCCATTCAACAATTAACTAGTAGCTCAGTACCTTTAGCGGTATTGGCTGGGCAGTTAGGTTTTGAAGATATAGCTAGTTTTAATCGAGCTTTTCGTAACTGGACAGGCAGCACGCCCGGTACTTATAGGCGAGGCTTAGTTCAAAATCTTACTACAGAATCATAAATTTGCTTGAAGTTGGTGTATTAGTATATTATAAATTACTATATTAAGATTAGCTGTTTTGGTGATGAATGAATATTAGCAAAATGCAAAGTCAAGCTAGTGACATTTCAGAGCTGTTGCAAGCCTGTTCTCATTCTTCACGTTTGATGCTTCTCTGCCAATTAAGTCAAGAAGAGCTAAATGTGGGTGAGTTAGAAGCTAAACTGGGTTTACAGCAGCCTAGCTTGTCACAACACCTAGGTGTTTTACGTCGGCAAGGTTTAATTGAAGGCCGACGAGCTGGGCAACAAATTTATTACAAGCTGGTTGATGACCGTGCTAAAGCTTTGGTTACTAGCCTCTATACAATTTTTTGTGAAAAATAATTTCTGATACTGGAGAGATGGGGATGAACAATTCTTGGAAGATGCTAGCTGTCGCTATGTTGGCTGGTATCTCGCTACAGGTACAGGCGCTGGAAACCCAGCCGGTTCAGCGTGCCAGCTTAGTGGAGCGAATTCAGTTAGATGGTGTGATAGAAGCGGTGCATCAGGCCACGGTATCTGCCCAAACCAGTGGTCAGGTTCGTAAAGTTTATTTTGATGTGGACGATGCAGTTGCCTTGGGCGATGTGTTGGTTGAGCTAGATTCCACCGAACAAAAAGCCCGTTTAAACCAAGCTGAAGCCGGTTTGCGTGAAGCGCAGGCGGGCTTAAAAGATGCCAAGCAAAATTTTGCACGCATTGAAGGCATTTATAAGCGTGAACTCGCTTCTCAAGCCCAGCTAGACCAAGCTCGTAACCAACTAAGTGGTGCTGAAGC
>JAAYGA010000017.1 GCA_012727935.1 Pseudomonadaceae bacterium
GCCACACGCTGATCTTCTTTTAGACGGTCAGAAAAACCGGCTAGAATACGGGCAGCAACAGAAATATCGCTGGTTTCTACTTCAATACCCGCGGCTTTTGCAAAAGCACTAACAACAGGCAGAAGTGAATAGGTTGCTAGAGCTGGTGCTTCATCTGTCAAAGTATAAACAATTTTAGGTGTTGTCATTTAATTCCCCGATTCCTTAGTTGCATGATCGACAACTCTCTGCTGGTGTAACTTTTGATCACACTTAACGCTAGAGTTATACGCTTAAAAACAGGTTTTGAATTTGGCTAGTAATTTTACAACATCCATTTTACAGAAAATTTGCCAATTTTTATACCAGCAGAGCTTAATACCAAGGGATTAGACTCGCTGCTAGTTGATCTACCTTTACCCATTCAGCCCCCAAACCCGTTGCTTGACCTAAATGCTTAGGTGTTTCTGCAACTGCTAGGTAGGTAGGCAGACCGCAACTTAAGCCTAACAAAGCCAGCGCATTGTCTTGTGCTACCTGCGCTTTAGCTAAAGCCATTAAATCGACCACCTCATCCCAGCTTAACAAACCGGCTAAAACGGTGACTGATGCAGCGAGTTGGGTGTTCATCTGGGCAATCAGCTCGGCAATTTCTAATAACTCATGGCGCGAGCCAAACAACCAAATCTGCCAGCCCTTTTCAACGGCCTGCAATAGCTGCGTTTCTATTTGCTCTAAACTTGCCGCAGAACTCAGGCTAGTTTTTGGCACATTACGCGTGCTAGGGCTCCAAGCTAAAATAGGCTTATCTAGGTTAAGTTGGTGCTGCTGAATTAAGGCGGCCTGCTGTTCTTTGTCTACCTTAAGTTTAACTGGCTGATAATCTGGCAAAGGCTCACCGATATCCCAAGCCAAAGCACGGTAACGATCAACCAAATGAGGGTGTAAATCTTTACGGGCGAGGCGAATATCCATCAACAAGGCATAGCGGTATAAACCGCGGTAACCGGTTCTTTCTGGAATATTGGCTAGGGCTGGAATTAATGCTGGTTTAAAGCGTTCTGGCAATACCCAAGCTCGGTCATAGTCTTTGCCCTGCAAAGTAATGCCAGCATTCCAAAACACTTTTACGCCCATATTAGGCTCGGGCATATTCCACAATTCATCAACCTGCGGAAAACGCTTAACCAAGTTGGTTAGCCCCATAGGTGTCATTACGTCTAAGGCTTGCTTAGGGTAGCGAGCACGCACATCATTTAAAAAGGCCTGCGCCAGCAATACCTTTTCAACACTGCCAGGAAGTAGCACTAGGTTACGGCCTGACTTGATTCGTTTAAAACGAGGCATACAATTCCTGTTATTTAACTAGGGCGATTCTAGTGGTTAAATTAAAAGTTCTTGCCATATTTTTATCACATTTTCGCGGCTTTCAACCCAAGGCGCGGCAGGTAAACAAGTGCCGGCTTTTTCTAGTGCAGCATGGTGAGTTGTTTGGCGGTAAGTTAAATAGGTGGCTTGCAAGCTAGCTGCTTGTTCTTTAGGCAATACCCCCGTGGCAGCTAGCGCGTCTAAAATTCGCATATTATCGGTAAATTCATAAAGTTCTGGGTGGGCATGGCTATACGCCAATACTAGATATTGCACTATAAATTCAATATCGACCAAACCACCAGCATCTTGCTTAACCTGAAACTCTTCGCTGTTTGTTTGCTTGGAGCCTAGGCTAGTACGCATTTTTTCACGCATGGTGACTACGTCTTCACGCAGTTTAGTTAAATCTCTGGGCTGGCTAAGTAGGTTGGCTCGTAACTGGTTAAACTGCTGGGTTAGCTGCGGATCGCCACAAACTACTCGGGCACGAATTAATGCCTGATGTTCCCAAGTCCAAGCTTGGTTAGCTTGGTAATCTGCAAAGGCTTTTAAACTGCTGACTAATAAACCGGCATTGCCTGAAGGCCGCAGGCGCATATCCACTTCATAAAGCTGGCCGGAAGGCGTTGCTGTGGCTAAAAAGTGAATAATGCGCTGACCTAAACGGCTAAACCAAGTGACGCTGTCTAAAGGCTTTTCACCTTCACTGCCTTGGGTGGGGTGGCCATCGTGAATAAATACTAGGTCTAAATCTGAACCATAACCTAACTCGATACCGCCTAGCTTACCGTAACCCACAATAATAAAACCGCTGTCTGCTGCTTCACCATTGCTTAACATTGGCCGACCATAACGCTGGGTTAAATCTCGCCAAGTTTGGTGTAATACCTGTTCTAGCAAAACTTCTGCTATGTAGGTTAAATAATCGCTGACCTTCATTAAATGCCGTTTGGCTATTAAATCGGAAGCTGCCACGCGCAACACATTGGCATGACGAAAATAGCGCAAGGCTTCCATTAAGGCTTCCATGTCGTCTTCTGGAATGCGGCTTAGCTGCTGGCGAAGCTCATCTTGTAAGCGGCTTTTATCGGCAGGCGAATAGAGGGTTGTTGGGCTAAGCAATTCATCTAACAAAATTGGCATCTTGGCTAGCTGTTCCGCTAACCAAGGGCTGGCAGCACAAATAGTCACTAGCTGTTTTAAGGCTTCAGGGTTTTCAGTAAGTAGCACTAAATAAGCCGTGCGCCGTAAAACCGCTTCCACCAGCCACAAGGTTCTTTCTAAAGCAGCATCGGGGTTGTGGGTGGCTGCCACGGCCATTAATAACTGTGGCATTAACTGATTAAGCCTTTCGCGGCCTATGGGCTGCATATTGGCAACGGCACGGCTGGAATAAAGCGAAAGCAAAAGCTTCATGCTGGCTTCTGCTTGTTGAAAACCGGCCTGCTGAAATGCTTCTAATGCCTTGGCTGGGTCAGCTTGTTCGCTCCACAAACACACCAAAGCTTCGTCAATTTTAGTCGGCTCTGGCTGTTCTTCTTCTGGGTCGGCAATAATTGCATCAAAGTGTTGACGAACCTGCTGTTTAACTTTTTGTAGTTTGGCATAAAAACTAGGCCAGTCAGTAAAACCGCAGCGCCAAGCTATGCGTGCTTGGGCAAATTCATCGTCTGGTAGTGTTTGAGTTTGTTTATCGGCCAAGCCTTGCAGTGCATGTTCTAAGTCACGTAAAAACTCATAGGCGGCTAACAGTTCTTGGCTGGCTTCCAGCGGCATTAAGTCAAGGCAGGCAATAATGGGCAATACTTTTTTTATCGAACGTTCTTGCAGTTCTGTGTCGCGTCCACCACGAATAAGCTGAAATACTTGGCTAATAAATTCCACTTCACGAATACCGCCAAAACCTAGTTTGATATTATTTTCTAGGCTTTTGCGGCGCACTTCGCTGTTAATCATCGCCTTCATAGCGCGTAAAGCTTCTATGGCACTGAAATCTAAATATTTACGGTAAACAAACGGGCGCAGCTCATCTAACAGGCTTTCACCGGCTTGTTTGTCGCCCGCGATGACTCGCGCTTTAATCATGGCGTAGCGTTCCCAATCTCGCCCTTGCTGCTGGTAATAATCTAACAAAGCATTAAAACTTAACGTCAAAGCGCCAGCATCGCCGTAAGGGCGTAAACGCATATCCACCCGAAAAACAAAACCATCAGCGGTGGTTTTATCTAGCAAAGCAATTAGCTTTTGACCAATACGGGTGAAATATTCTTGGTTATCAAAACTGCGTTTACCGCCTAGGGTTTCGCCTTGGGCGGCAAAGGCAAAGATAAGATCAATATCCGATGAAAGGTTTAACTCGCCTGCGCCTAGCTTGCCCATTCCTAAGACAACTAATCGCAAGGGTTGCACTTCACCCGCTTCAACTTGAGTTAGGCTAGTGCCACGCGAATAGGGTTTACCCCAAGCCGCTGCATAAAAGCTTTCCAGCCAAACCAGTGCAGCTTCAGTAACAACTTCGGCTAAATAAGAAACTTCGGCGGCTGTTTGCCAAACGCTATGAGGGTTACCTGCTGCTTGGGCATCTCGCCACAATAAGCGCAGCATAACGGCACGGCGAAATAACCTTAGTTTACGCTGCAAACTGGCTTCATCGGCTGGCGGCTGGCTCGGCTCACCTTCTAAGCACTCTTGGCACCAAAGTTGATAATCTGCCAATTTAAGAGGAGTATCTAAGCGGCTCTGCTGAGCAAGCTGATTAAGTAACTCAGGATTAGCTAATAAAATTTCTGTGGCATAATCACTGCTAGCCAACA
>JAAYGA010000167.1 GCA_012727935.1 Pseudomonadaceae bacterium
ACCGCCGTGTTTGTAGAAAACATGGCATTAGCCTTCTTCTTAGGCATGTGTACCTTCTTAGCCTTGTCTAAAAAGGTTGATGCCGCCTTTGGTTTAGGTGTTGCGGTAGTTGTAGTGCTAGCCATTACCGTACCGGTTAACAACCTGATTTATAACCTGCTATTGCGTGAAGGCGCATTAGTTTGGACTGGCATTGAAGGCGCAGAAAAAATCGATTTATCTTTCCTAGGTCTTTTAAGCTATATCGGTGTAATCGCCGCCATAGTTCAAATCCTAGAAATGTTCCTCGAAAAATTTGTACCCGCACTTTACAACGCCCTAGGCGTGTTCCTGCCATTAATTACCGTGAACTGCGCCATTATGGGTGCGTCACTGTTTATGGTAGAACGCGACTACAACTTTGCTGAATCCGTTGTTTACGGCACAGGCGCAGGTTTGGGTTGGGCACTGGCAATTGTTGCACTTGCCGGTATACGTGAAGAGCTGAAGTACAGCGATGTGCCAGCAGGGCTTCAAGGTCTAGGCATCACTTTTATAGTGGTGGGCTTAATGTCACTAGGCTTTATGTCCTTCTCCGGCATCCAGCTATAAAAGGGAAATAACATGGTCGACACTACAATTATTCTGCTTGGCGTCGTCATGTTCACCATTATCGTGCTTAGTCTCGTTATGGTGATCCTGGCAGCGCGTAGCAAACTAGTAAGTACCGGTGACGTTACCATTGAAATTAATGGTGACCCAGCCCACACCTTAGTAACAGCCGCAGGTGGTAAGCTACTTAACACCTTGGCAGCAAACGGCATCTTCCTATCATCAGCCTGTGGCGGTGGTGGTAGTTGCGCCCAGTGTACTTGTAAGGTAATTGAAGGCGGTGGATCCATTCTACCGACTGAAGAATCAGCCTTCACCATGCGTGAAAAGAAAGATGGCTGGCGCTTATCTTGTCAAGTACCTGTTAAGCAAGACATGAAAATTGAAGTCGATGAAGAAATTTTCGGCGTTAAAAAGTGGACTTGTGAAGTGGTATCTAACCCCAACGTAGCCACCTTCATTAAAGAGCTAACGCTTAAATTACCTGAAGGTGAAAACGTTGACTTCCGTGCCGGTGGTTATGTACAGCTAGAATGCCCCCCTTATGAAATTCCTTACAAGAATTTTGATATTCAAGAAGAGTTTCATGGCGATTGGGACAAGTTCGATATCTGGCGTTACGTGGCTGTAAACAACGAAACCACCATTCGTGCTTACTCCATGGCTAACTACCCAGAAGAGCGTGGCCTAGTGAAGTTCAATATTCGTATTGCAACACCACCACCTGGTCGTGACGATGTGCCACCCGGCATTATGTCTTCTTACGTGTTTAACCTTAAGCCAGGCGATACCATTGATGTTTACGGTCCTTTTGGTGAGTTCTTTGCTAAAGATACCGATGCAGAAATGGTCTTTGTTGGTGGTGGTGCGGGCATGGCTCCTATGCGTTCGCACATCTTCGACCAGCTTAAGCGCTTAAACTCTAAGCGTAAGATTAGCTTCTGGTACGGTGCTCGTTCACTGCGCGAAGCCTTCTATGTAGAAGAGTTTGACCAGCTAGCTAAAGAAAATGAGAACTTCACTTGGCACCTAGCCTTGTCCGACCCTTTACCAGAAGATAATTGGACAGGCGCAACGGGTTTTATTCATAACGTACTTTATGAAAACTACCTAAAAGACCACCCAGCGCCTGAAGACTGCGAATTCTACATGTGTGGACCACCCATGATGAACGCTGCGGTTATTAAGCTACTCGAAGACCTAGGTGTAGAACCTGAAAACATTCTACTCGATGACTTTGGTGGCTAATGCGAACAACTAACTTTTTCAAATCACGGAATTGTTAGCGCGATTGGGTTGTCTCTATAACCAGAGACAACCCTTTTTCACTTTAGAGGAATTTAGCCATGCAAATCTTCTTACTTAGCGCCCTAGTACTTGGCACCATCATGTTAATTATGTCGGTAGGCGTTATTATGGGGCGCAAGCCTATTACCGGCTCTTGTGGTGGCATGAGTGCTTTAGGCATGGATACTGCCTGTGATATTTGTGGCGGCGATCAAACCATTTGCGAAACAGAAACACAAAAAAGCCTAGGTTATGATGCCACACGTAAGTAGTTATACTTTTAATATTAAGGAGTAGTGAATGGCCGTTTACAATTATGACGTCATCGTTATAGGAACCGGACCAGCAGGCGAAGGTGCTGCCATGAATGCAGCCAAGCATGGTAAAAAAGTAGCCGTAGTTGAAGAGCAAAGCTCGGTAGGCGGTAACTGCACCCACAAAGGCACCATTCCATCCAAAGCCCTACGCCATGCTGTAAAACAAATTATTCAGTTCAACACCAACCGCATGTTCCGCGATATTGGCGAGCCGCGTTGGTTTTCTTTTCCCAAGGTGTTGGAACGTTCCAAGCGCATTATTGAAAAACAAGTTGCCCTGCGTACCGGATTTTATGCCCGTAACCGTGCTGATGTGTTCTTTGGTAAAGCCCGTTTTGTAGACCCTAATACCATTGAAGTGAGAGATCGCCACGATGGTATAGAGTTTTTAAAAGCGCAAAAAATTATTATTGCTACGGGTTCTAGCCCTTATCGCCCCGCTGATATTAACTTTGATCACCCACGCATCTACTGTTCAGACTCCATTCTTAGCCTATCCCACACCCCTCGCTCTATCATTATTTACGGTGCTGGGGTTATAGGTTGCGAATACGCCTCTATTTTTAGCGGCCTAGGTGTAAAAGTAGACTTAATCGACAACCGCGACCGACTACTTTCTTTTCTAGACGATGAAATTTCTGACAGCCTTAGCTACCACCTACGCAATAACGGCGTACTTATAAGGCATAACGAAGAATACGAAAAAGTAGAAGTGGTTGAGCAGGGTGTTGCTTTACACCTAAAAAGTGGCAAAAAGCTAAGAGCTGATGCCTTTATGTGGTGTAACGGTCGTACTGGTAATACGGCAGATTTAGCCCTAGAAAACATTGGCCTAGAAGCTAACTCGCGCGGCCAGTTGCAAATAGACGGCCATTACCGCACCGCACTGCCACACATCTATGCTGTGGGTGATGTGATAGGTTGGCCTAGCCTTGCCTCGGCTTCCTATGACCAAGGCCGTTCAGCCGCCGCCGATTTCTTAGATGAGCCTGAATTTCGTTTTATCGACGATGTACCCACAGGGATTTACACCATTCCTGAAATTAGTTCAGTTGGTAAAACAGAAAGAGAGCTGACCGAAGAAAAAGTACCTTATGAAGTAGGCCAAGCTTTCTTCCGTACCTTGGCAAGAGCACAAATAACCAGCGAACCTGTCGGCATGTTGAAAATTCTCTTTCACAGAGAAACCCTGCAAATTCTGGGTATTCATTGCTTTGGTGACCAAGCATCGGAAATTGTGCATATCGGCCAAGCCATTATGGCGCAGAAGGGCGAAGCCAATACGCTGAAATATTTTGTGAACACCACCTTTAACTACCCCACTATGGCGGAAGCTTATCGGGTGGCGGCTATCAACGGCCTTAACCGCGTCTTTTAATCTTTGTACTTAAAAACCCTGATGCTTGGCAGAAAAGCTTCTTCTTCTAGCTGGGCATCAGAGCGTTTAGCCC
>JAAYGA010000168.1 GCA_012727935.1 Pseudomonadaceae bacterium
CACAATACCAACTTAAACAACTTACCATTAATTCCTTATATGGA
Organism: Pseudomonadaceae bacterium; assembly: GCA_012727935.1. GTDB lineage: Bacteria > Pseudomonadota > Gammaproteobacteria > Pseudomonadales > Halomonadaceae > Marinospirillum. Next base: position 45 of record JAAYGA010000168.1, read on the forward strand.
TTTACCTTGGGGCGTTGTTGGGCCTGAAATCGAACGCTTTGATTTAATTATTGGCAGCGATATTTTATATGAACCTAACCATGCTGAACTTTTAGCAGGTTTAATTGGGCGAGTTGCCAAGCCTAAATCTAAAGTGCTGATTAGCTGCCCGGGTCGTGGGCATAAAAATAACTTTAGTAGGCACATGGAAAAGTTAGGTTATTTATTAACAGAGCAGCGTGTTCCTTTTACCGCAGGTGAAAAAGCGCCTTTTAAAGGACGCTTACTTTCTTACCAACGTGAAGCCTAAGTTTAAATTCCATTTAACTAAAACTGACGCCTTGTTGAATGGCCATGTAGCAAATGGTTCCAGCCAACATAGACAGCAAGGCATTGCGTCGCCATAGGTGTAAAATAACCACCAAGGCAGCCGGTATTAAGGCATCTAACCCAAAAATTGGCGTTACCCAATGCGCCGAACGGGGTAAGAAAATAGCAACTAAAACGGCCATAATGCCAGCAGGCAGGTAGCGCCCCAAGTGCTGCGCTAAAGGGTGGCTGCTGTGTTTGCCTAAAAAAGCAAACGGCATTAAGCGCGTTAAAAAAGTGGCTGCTGCAGTAACCAGAATAAAGCTAACTAGGTAAAGTGTTTCACTGCTCATTGGCAGGTTCCTCTTTATTGGTTAGTTTTTTCTTATAGCGGTGTTTGTTAGCGGGGTATTGCCAAAACAGCACTACACAAATTAGCAACATCGCAATCAGCAGTTGTTGGCTTTCAGGAAAAAGTAACAAAGATAACAAGCCTGCAGCAAAACCTAACCAAATAGGGAAGCTAGATCGCAAAGCTTTGTATTGCTCAATACACAAGACAATAAACAAGGCCACCAGTGCAAACTCTATGCCTGTGGCATCAAAGGTTAGGTTACGCCCCAGCCAAGCGCCTAGCCCACAACCCAGTATCCAATAACTGTGATTAAACAGCGTGATTAAAAAATCAATCTGCTGCTCATTCTGTTTATCTTCTGTGCGCGCACGGCTGGTTAATAATGAATAGGTTTCATCGGTTAACCCAAAGATTAAATAAGGCTTGCGCCAGCCAGCACTTTTAAAGGTGTCTAATAAAGACAAGCCATAAAAAACATGGCGAGCATTTAAAAGCAGCATGGCAATAAATACTTGCGTGAGCCCCGCCACCGCAACCAGCAAAGTAACGGCTAAGAGCTGGCCAGAACCTGCATAAATAACCACGGCCATTAAAGGCGCAATCCACCAAGCGTAATCCAGCTGAGTGCTGAATAAGACACCAAAAGATGCACCTAAAGGGATGTAACCAAAAAATACAGGCAACGAAATTTTAAGAGCAAGGAGCCAGTTTTTTTGCGGCATCTAATATTATTCCGCTAGCTCAGGTTTTAAACGTCGTGATGTTTCAGGGTAAAGTAAATTCAGTGCTACGGCTCCACCATCCACCACTACAGCGGCATGTTCACGCGTTAGCTGCCTAGGCTCTGCCACACCACAAGAATGAGCAATCGATTCTACTTCATGCACTAGGTTGTGGTGGTAATTAGCAACACGCACGGCTTTAACGCTGGGCACTAAACCTTGTTGTAGGCGTGGGTCGTGGGTAGTAATACCGGTAGGGCAAGTGTTTTTATTGCACTGCAGGGCTTGAATACAACCTAGCGCAAACAAGAAACCACGCGCCGAAACCACAAAGTCTGCACCCATACAAAGGGCAGCGGCAACTTCGGTTGGGTTAATAAGTTTGCCAGAAGCGATTACTCGAATACGCTCTTTAAGGCCGTAACGTATTAGCTGGTTAACCAATAAAGGCAGGCTGTCTCTTAAAGGAAGGCCTACGCTGTCCATTAGCGGCATCGGCGCAGCGCCCGTTCCACCATCAGAGCTGTCTAGGGTAATAAAATCGGGTGCAGTTTCCAGCCCCCTTGCAATTATTCGTTCACAAAACTCTTCAAGCCAGCCAGTAGTGCCCAATACCAGTTTAAAACCAACAGGCTTGCCGGTGACTTCTCGTACATGAACAATAAAGTCTAATAAGGTATCAATGCTGTTTATTTCAGGGTGACGGTTGGGACTAATAGATGCTTCCCCCACAGGAATGCCACGGGTTTCAGCTATTTCAAGTGTTACCTTTTCACCGGGTAAAATTCCGCCTTTACCGGGCTTGGCACCTTGAGAAAGCTTAATTTCAAACATTCTTACCTGTTCAATATCAGCCAAGGCTTTTAGTTTTGAGTCATCCAACTTGCCTTGCTCGTCACGCACACCATATTTAGCCGTACCAATTTGAAAAACAATATCGCAACCACCTTCAAGGTGATATTTAGATAAAGCACCTTCGCCAGTATTCATCCAGCAACCTGCTTTAGCAGCACCTATGGCAAGGGCTTGAATGGCAGGTTTAGATAGCGCACCAAAACTCATGCCGGAAATATTTAAAAAAGAAGGCGCATCATAGGGGGTACGGCAGTTTTGACCAATGCGTAAAGGCTGAGTAGTGGCAGCATCTTCAGTAAGGGTAGGAAAGGGGCAGTTTAAAAAGTAATAAGTGCCAGGTTTGGTTAAATCGCGGGTGGAGCCAAAGGCAATAGTGTTATCAATATTTTTAGCGGCACGATAAACCCATGAACGTTGTGCACGGTTAAAAGGCATTTCTTCTCTGTCCATAGCAAAGAAATACTGACGTAAAAACTCACCTAAGTGTTCAAAAATATAGCGAAAGCGACCAATCAAAGGGTAGTTGCGGCGAATGCTATGGGTTGTTTGCTTCTTGTCTGTGCGGTACATAAAGAAAGCACTAATCAGCAAACCAAGAATAAGCAACAGCAGCAAAGTACCAACAAGGACAACAAAAATAACGGCTGCCTGAATCCAGCTTTCATTCATAGGTTTTTATCCGGTAGATGAATAACCTGCTTATGCTACTTGAAGCAGTTAATAAGGCCAATGCTCTTCTATAAAGAAAGGCATTACACCTTAAGTGCAAGGTTAGTATAGCTGGCTGTTATTTTTTATAACAATTTTTAGAAAATAACGGTGGGAACTGGGTGTGGATAACTTGAATCACCCTAACGAGGAAGCTCCCATTAGGGTATTGAGTTGCTTTATTACTTGGTTACTTATTAGCTTTCTTTTGCTTACTTTTAATAAACCCTAGGTTTAAAAAGTGTTCTAGCGAATCATCGAGAATGTCTAACCAAGGCTCAGGTAATTCAGGCGCTAAGGTGTTGGTTAACGTAGAACGGTAGGCTTTTTCTCTAAAGCCCATAATGTCGGCCTGCTTATCTAGCTGCCATTGCTTGAGAATATCCCCTTGTTTTTCTACGGCAAATTCTGGGTAGTCGGTTGCGTTGGTTAAATCACGAATGTATTTGGCTTGAAAGTCGATATCGCCACAAACATTATTAACCTGTTCATATTCAGCCAACCACTTCTGCTCATCTGCTTCACGTTTAGCCAGTGTTGGTAGTTGCATTTTTTCTAAAATCACGTCACGCACATACCAAGCTTGGGCATCAAACATATTAAAAGTGAAGTACTGGTCTTGCATACCCAAATAAATTAACTGGGTATTTGGCTGCCAGAAAATGCCCTTATATAAATTGGCTGGGTATAGGCAATTGTGTGTTTGTAAGCGCAACTCATCAGGCAGGAAGGGGAAGTGAAATAAATAGCCTGTACACATAACTACCGCATCAAAACGCTTGCTTGTGCCATCTGAAAAATAAGCAACATCGCCTTCAAAGTGCGTTAAGAGTGGTTTTTCTTCAATACCTTCAGGCCAGTTATAACCCATGGCTTCAGAGCGGTAGCTAATGGTGACTGACTTAGAGCCATACTTATAACACTGAGTACCTATGTCTTCTGCTGAATAGCTGCTGCCAACCAATAACAGGTCTTCACCTTTAAATTCTAGCGCATCACGGAAGTCATGGGCGTGCATTACACGGCCCGGAAACTCTTCTAACCCTTCAAAGTAAGGCATGTTTGGCGTAGAAAAGTGACCTGTAGCAACCACAACGTAATCAAACTCATTGGTTTCCTGCTCACCGGTCTTATGGTTCATAACCGTTACAGTAAACAGCTTGGTTTCATCATCAAAAGTTACCCAACGCACAGGGCATTCAAAACGTATGTATTTACGAATGTCTTGCTTATCAATGCGGCCCATAATGTAGTCTTTAAGCACTTCACGGGGCGGATAAGAAGGAATGGGCTGGCCAAAATGTTCCTCAAAAGAATAATCAGCAAACTCTAAGCATTCTTTTGGGCCATTAGACCAAAGGTAACGGTACATGCTGCCATGAACAGGCTCGCCATTCCTATCTAACCCAGTGCGCCAAGTGTAATTCCACATGCCGCCAATATCATTTTGCTTTTCATAGCAAATAACTTCAGGTAGGTTTTCGACACCGGCTAAACGAGCCGCTTCAAATGCACGCAATTGTGCTAAACCACTAGGGCCTGCGCCTAAAATAGCAATTTTTTTCTTATTCAATGGACTCTCCTATAAAAACAAACGGTACTTACCATAACATTTTTTTATGGATGCCGTTTTTAGGAGGGGTTAAGCAGGTGCTTTGTAGGCTATTTGGATACAAAGTTTATGGCGCGCCAGGCGGGAGTCGAACCCACGACCTTCGCCTTCGGAGGGCGACACTCTATCCAGCTGAGCTACTAGCGCATTACTTGTAAAAATAGATTTGTAGAAGGGTGTTTACAAGGCCGTGAATTGTAGGGGGCTAAGGTTTATTTGTCCAGCAAGGAAGCCTGTTGGTTAATAAACCTTTCTATTTGGGCGCGGCTTAACTCACCAAAGTGCCTGTCCACCTGCTCACCTTTAGCATTATAAAATACCGTTGCTGGTAATCCGGGCGCTCTAAAAATTCGGCCTGCTGTTTGGTGGATATCAATTAAGACTGCGCTAAAGTTTAGGTTCTGGCTGCGTAAAAACTGGTCAACCGCGACGGGGCTTTCGCCTTGGTTAATCATAATAAGCTGAACCCTATCATCTTGTTCAAAGCTTGCCAGCATCGGCATTTCCCGACGGCAAGGCGGGCACCAAGTTGCCCACATATTAACAATTAATGGCTTGCCTTGAAATTCTGTTAACAGCTGCTCTTCACCACCAAGGTTGGTAAATGCTTGGTCTGGCAAACGTTCGCTTGTGAACTGATTACCGGGAGTTAAAAGTAAGAGTGCCAAACCCATAAAGCTAGCTATGCCTAGGTTGGTTAGGCCACTGGGTAGCAGTTTGGGCTTTTTAGCAAGGTAAAAACCAGTAAATAGAATTGCCGATAAAATAGCACCCCACACACTAAAGCCGGGCTGCCAAAAATACAGCAGTGTCCAAGGTTCGCTTAGGTAGGCAGAAGGTGTGCTGGCTGCGTAAACCAGCCTAGCCCCTAGGGTTGCTATCAATACAGTTAGCCAGCCCCAGCGAGCAAGACCAGGGTGGCGCTTATTCAGTAGTTCGCTGCCTACTAGTAGAATAATAAGTGCTACTAGGCCGGGAATACGGCTAAACGGTAAAACTAGAGGGCCTAAAGTAAGGGCTTCCATAATATTTTATCTTAGCGAAAACGCATTAAAGTGGGTTCTGTGTGCTTTTGTGCTGGCAAACCAGTCACGCTAGGCAACTTGGGTAGGCGCAACATACCTGAATGGGTTTGCATCTCGCCTGCTTCATTTAACCAAACCCAGCCGGGTGTGCCATTCAGGCCAAATGCCTGCATTAAACTCATGTTGTTTTGTAGCTGCATTTTTTCTTTATCATTGGGTATTTTGTTTAAGTTGCCAGTGGGTTGCCCGAATGTTTGCATACTTTTTTCAAGTAAGGCTGCTTGCTGGTTTTTAGGGGCGCTTAAAAGGGCGGCGGCCTTGTCACGGCTGTCAGGCTTTAAATAGGCGACAGGAATCCAGCGCACTTCCAACCCTGCTTGGCGGTAGGGTTGTAACGCTAGCCAAGATAAATGGCAGAAGGGGCAGTTAGCATCAAAAAACATATAAATGGTTGACTTAGGAGGCGTGTCTTTGCCATCGGCGAGGTTTTTTTCAGTAATAAAGTGGCTGCTAGCTAAATCATTCCAGCTGGGTTTGGGTAGCCAGTTTTTCTGGTGCTCTTCAGTAAGGTCATTGCCTTGGGCATCTAATAAAACGCCACTAATTAAAAACTCACCATCGGCAGTGGTATAAACAATCGTGTCATTGCCCTCAAGGCTAACCACCCAGCCACTGATGGATGCGCCTACTGGAAATTCACGTACAATATCCAACCCTTTATTTTTAAGGTGTTGAATAGGTTCAGGTAGCTTGCTTGGCAGGGTAGCAGCAGGCGTTGCTTGTGCTAGGGTGGAACCAGAAAAACTAAAAAGTAGGCTCAGCATTAATAAGCTAGGTATTAATGCAAGTGACTTGGTACGAAAAAAGCGATTCATAAAGCGGTTAACCTCTGCTAAGCCTGTGCTGGGTAAAAAACCAAGTAAGAACTGGGTAAAATTAAGCGACAAGGTTAGCTAGTTTGCTAGGCAGTGTCATCTTTTAGGCTGGGTGAATAGGGTTGGATGAATAATCTATGTTGAATGATCGACTCCGTTTTTGGGCGATAGTTTCCCAAGCCTTGGGTTTTGTGATTATTTTTTTGTTAGAAACAAGCTTGGGTCGAGGGCAGGCTGGGCCTTATCAGCTAGGTGTGCTGCTAATTATGCTGGCCTTTGCACTGGTTATTGCAGTGCTAAGGCGTTATGCACAGCGCAAGGCTCTGCGTTTGGCAGCAGAACGTTTTGCCCTGCTGCGTGAAGAAGAGGGTGATTAGTTAAATTAGGTTTTTAAATGTTTCATTAGGCTTTGTAATTGGAAAAGTTGCTTATAATCACCTGTTACTTTGACATCGCCTTCCTGAATAGCGCGCATAAAAGCATTTTTATCTTTGCTTGTTAGCGTGCTCCAAGCTTGGGCTGCTGTGCCAAATATTAGCGTCATATCCAGCGGTGCTTCATTCTGCCCAGTGGTTTTTATACCGGTAGATTGTAAAAAAAAGTGACGCTCTATTTTATTATCAGCTGTTTTTATTGCAAAGTTTAATGGTTGTTTTTCTAATTTTTGACGAAATTTTTCGTCATTACGCCAAGTACGTTTAAGTAAAAAGCCTAGTATCCACAGTAAAAATCTTAGTTTCAGCATTGTTATTAGTGTCCGCTGGTTAATGTGACTGATGAAAATGAAAGAGTGCAAAGGTAATGCAGAATAAAACAAGTGTTTTAAAAAGTCAGCAAATAAAAAGGTAGCAAGGCTTGGGCTAGTTAAATGTACGGCCAGAATCCTTGTGTTAGAATTTGCAGCCATTATTGACCAAAAAGTACCTTTGTTTGTTATGTTATTAACCCATTTACAACACTCGCCGCCAAAATCAGCCACAATTAATTGGCTGCCTAGTGTGCATTTAACAGGCGCTCCAGCAGGGGCTTGGCGAAGCTGGCTGCAAGAAAAAGGTTCGCTTACCCTTAGGCTAAAAAACCATGCTCAGCACAGCTTTAAAGTTAGAGTGCTGAGTGAACAACTAACCACTGCACTGCCCAATGAAATGGCTTTGTTAGGCTGCATAAAACAGCGGTCGTGGGTTCGGCAGGTGGTTTTGGAAGTTGATGGCAAGCCTTGGGTATTTGCCCGATCAGTTATGCCTTTAGATTCACGCGGCCTAGCGTACCGTCGCCTTCTTCAAGTGGGTGACAAGGCATTAGGTCAGGTGCTATTTAACGACCCCTTAATTAAGCGTGGCCCCTTTGTTTTTTGTGTGCCTAACCAGCTTTCTTTACCTAGCCTGTGGGGTCGTGCTTCGTGTTTTTCAGGCCAAAATTTACGCCTATTAGTAGCTGAACATTTTTTACATCCAATGGCTAAACAGCTACTTTTATCTGGAGCGCCTGAAGCATGACACCTTGGTATCAACGTATTCCTGCATTTGTAGACTTAACACGGTTAAATCGCCCTATCGGTACTTACCTAGTCTTATGGCCTACCTTATGGGCCTTATGGTTTGCTGCTGGTGGTGTGCCAGATTTTAAAGTGCTAATAATTTTTGTAGTGGGCGTGGTGTTAATGCGTTCAGCTGGCTGTGTAATCAATGATTTTGCTGATCGTAAAGTAGACGGCCATGTTAGACGAACCTGCACGCGGCCTTTAGCAACCGGCAAGGTAACAGCTAAAGAAGCTTTAATATTGTTTGCAGTTTTAATTTTAATTTCGTTTATTTTAACCTTGTTTACCAATGCATTAACTGTGGCGTTAGCACCTATAGCCTTGCTATTAGCGGCTAGTTACCCGTTTATGAAGCGTTACACCCACTTTCCACAGGTGGTGTTAGGGGCTGCTTTTTCTTGGGCAATTCCTATGGCTTTTGCAGCACAAAGCAATGCTTTACCTGCTGCTTTATGGCTGGTTCTTTTCGCTAACTTGGTTTGGACGGTGGGCTATGACACAACTTACGCTTTGGAAGACAGGGAAGATGACCTTAAAATTGGTGTTAAGTCGACAGCCATTTTTTTTGGTAAGTATGACCGTTTTGCCATAGCTGTTTTACAACTTTGTACTTTGGTTTTATTGGTGTTGGCAGGCATAGCTTTTGAACGTGGCACACTTTTTTACCTAGGTTTAGTCGGCATGGCAGGTTTTTTTATTTGGCAACAATGGTTAATCCGCCATCGCCAACGTGGGCCTTGTTTACGGGCGTTTTTAAACAACCACTATGCAGGTATGCTACTGTTTGTTTTACTAGCCGCCGACTACTGGTTTAAATAACAACAACCTAGGGGTGGTTGAACAACAGGCTTTACAGCATTTGTGCTAGAACTTTATTAAACTTTATTTCAGTTTCAGTATCTTGTGGTAAAAACTGTACCCGCACATTGAACTTGTCGCTTAGCGGGCTGCGTTCGGTTAGTTGCAGGTTAGAAACATAAGCTTTTACAGTAACTCTAATGGCGTTTTCTTCACTACCAACGGCTAAGCCTAGCGTTACTTCTTGTGCTAAGGTTAGGCAGCCATCGCTTCGTTTAGCTAATAAAAGTGCCTCTTGCTGGTTAATGTCGCGAATAATAACCGTCATACGCTCTTCACCAGCAATTAATAAAGCTTTACCAAAGGGGCCTTTACGCTTGGGTGCTGCTGGCCGCGGCTTGGCTTGGGCAAGTAACGGGTTACCACCGGCTAAAAGTTCTGCACCACCAGCAGCAGAAATGCGTTCTTTACGACCCATGTTCATTGCTTCTTCACGGGTAACGCAGCCACACTTAATTAACTGCTTCATTACTTTGGTAATTAACTGTTCTGGCGTAAAGGGTTTGGTAACATAATCGTTGACCCCAGCTTGCAGTGCTTCGACTACGTTTTCTTTTTGGTCTAAACTGGTAATAAGTATAAAAGGTTGTTCTTTTAGAGTTTCGTGGCTACGTACCCACTGTAATAGTTCAATGCCACTCATTTCAGGCATTTCCCAGTCACAAAGAACCATATCAAAACTATTACGTTCCAGAAGAGCTTGGGCTTTGCGCCCGTCAACTGCTTCGGTAATTTCCATTTCTGGGTATTCGGTTCGTAGAGTTTTTTGCACCAAATCACGAATAAATTTGGCATCATCAACAATTAAAAGTCTTATTTTTTTCATGTTTATACGCTGGCCAAGAAGTAAAAGTTAAGCAATCATGATTCTAGCGTTAAAGTAAAGTAAATGTCAGTAGTCTGCTTCAAGGATAATGGCCTTGTTAGCATAAAAAATTTGCTTTATTACTTATTGCAGGTAAAATTTTTCTATATCGCAGTTGCGAACAGTAAACACAGAACAATAAAGATAAAAATAGGTGCAGCCATGACAGAACTTGAAGACCTTGAAGATAACCCCGGCCCTGAAGGGCTGCTAAGTTTAAAATTGGTTGCTACCCCTAAAGATACTAATTTACACGGTGATATTTCTGCAGGCTGGGTGGTGTCACAAATGGAACAGGCCGCAGAGCTAGCCGCCGCACGTTTAGCGAAAGGGCGAACGGCTACAGTTGCGCTAACTAGTATGGATTTTCTTTGCCCCGTTCGTTTGGGCAGTTTGGTGCAGGTGCATTCCCAACTATTAGAAACAGGCACTAGTTCAATGAAAATTAGTGTAGAAGTTTGGATATTACCACCCAATGAAAAAGACCCTAATAGCCTTTATAAAGTAACAGAAGCTGTTTTTGTTATGGTTGCGCTTGATGACAAAGGCCGAATTCGCACTTTACCCAATAGTTAAGTTAACTAGTTTTCTATTTAAATCCCCAGTAAAAAGTGTAATTTAGGTTGAAAGTCGGTAAGAAATCGCCATAAAATTAGTTGTTTATTCGTTTTTACCCTTCTTTGTTAATCTTAAACAATGCTACTAAGCTTTATTTACAGTAGCTTAAAAAGGTTAATTGTTAAGTAGTTAATTATACATCTTAGAGGTGAAGCACTTGAAGCCACGCGGCTTGCCAGACTATTACCGGCAAAAAATAAACTTACATGATGAGCTTGATAAACAGCTTCGTGAAGAGTTGTTAAAGCTTGATGCAAAAAAGCCAGTAGTTGACCCAGACCTTGCCTTTAAGGAAGAAATTGAGGCACTACTGAAAAATTATGGTATCTCTCCTGCTCAGATGTTAGAAATTCTCTCTTGAAACTTTAGTAACTTGCCCCCATTTATCTGTAACCTAACTAGTTCAGCATGAATTAACGCAAGGGTGCCTTCTGTGCGCCCGGTTTACGGAGTTAAATATGAGCAAGCAAGAAGAAGTCCAAGAGCAACTCGAAGGAGAGTTGCTAGACCTAGTCAATGCAGACGCCGAACAGGTGAATGACCTAAGTCCTGAAGAAGAAATTGCTAGTCTATATGCTCAAATAGAAGCCTTACAGCAAGATGCCAATACGGCGCGTGATCAAATGCTGCGTGCTGCTGCAGAAGCACAAAATGTAAGGCGTCGAGCAGAAGCCGATGTAGAAAAAGCACACAAGTTTGCGCTAGAAAAATTTGCCCGTGAACTTTTGCCAGTTGTTGATAGCTTAGAAAAAGCCACTGAAGCTTTAGCCGGTGCTGAAGACTCGCAAAAAGAAGGTGTAGAAATGACCTTGCAGCTATTTTTAGCTGCTATGGGGAAGTTTCAAATTAAACAACTGAATCCGCTTGGGCAAACTTTTGACCCTCAATACCATGAAGCCATGAGTATGGTGCCTAACCCTGCTTTGCCAGCTAATGCGGTGATGGACGTGTTGCAGAAAGGTTATTCTTTAAATGAACGCTTGTTGCGTCCTGCGATGGTTGTTGTTGCAACCGGCGGCGAAGCAAAAAAAGTTAATGAGATGGCTTGAAATACGGCACCTCAGCACACATTAAATAGATAAGCGAATTGAACTTACTTTCGGAGAGATAAATATGGGTCGCATTATAGGCATTGACCTAGGTACTACCAACTCATGTATTGCTGTGTTAGATGGCGACAAGCCAAAAGTGATTGAAAATGCTGAAGGTGGACGTACAACCCCTTCCATTATTGCTTACACAGAAGATGGCGAAATTTTAGTTGGCCAAAGCGCCAAGCGCCAAGCAGTTACTAACCCACACAACACCCTTTACGCCATTAAGCGTTTAATTGGCCGCCGTTTTGATGAAGAAGTTGTTCAGAAAGTCATTAAAATGGTGCCTTACAAAATTGTTAAGGCTGAAAATTCTGACGCTTGGGTTGAAGTTAACGGTAAGAAAATGGCACCGCCACAAATTTCTGCTGAAGTCTTGAAAAAGATGAAAGCCACAGCAGAAGATTATTTAGGCGAAGAAGTAACTGAAGCCGTTATTACCGTTCCAGCTTACTTTAACGACAGCCAGCGCCAAGCAACTAAAGACGCAGGCCGCATTGCTGGCCTTGATGTTAAGCGCATTATTAACGAACCAACCGCAGCAGCACTTGCTTACGGTATGGACAAATCAAGCGGCGATAAAACCATTGCTGTGTTTGACTTGGGCGGTGGTACTTTCGATATTTCTATTATCGAAATTGCAGACGTTGATGGCGAAACGCAGTTTGAAGTTTTGGCAACCAACGGTGACACCTTCCTAGGTGGTGAAGATTTTGACATTCGTTTAATTAATTACCTAGCGGATGAGTTCAAAAAAGACAATGGTATGGACCTTAAAGGTGATCCTTTAGCCATGCAGCGTCTAAAAGAAGCTGCAGAAAAAGCCAAGATTGAACTTTCTTCAGCCCAGCAAACCGATGTAAACCTTCCTTACATTACTGCTGATGCCAGTGGTCCTAAGCACTTAAACGTGAAGGTTACCCGTGCTAAGTTAGAATCTTTGGTTGAAGATTTAGTTGAACGTTCATTAGAGCCTTGCCGTATTGCATTGAAAGATGCTGGCTTAACAATAAGCAAAATTGACGACGTTATCTTGGTGGGTGGTCAAATTCGTATGCCACTGGTTCAAGCTAAGGTTGCTGAATTTTTTGGTAAAGAAGCTCGTAAAGACGTTAACCCAGACGAAGCAGTAGCCGTAGGCGCAGCCATTCAAGGTGCGGTTCTTTCGGGTGATGTGAAAGACGTTCTACTGCTAGACGTAACGCCACTAACGCTAGGTATTGAAACCATGGGCGGCGTGATGACTTCTTTGATCGAGAAGAACACCACTATTCCGACTAAGAAATCTCAGGTGTTTTCGACTGCAGAAGACAACCAGAATGCAGTAACAATTCACGTATTGCAGGGTGAGCGTAAGCAAGCTACCCAAAATAAGTCACTCGGTCGTTTTGACTTGGCTGATATTCCACCAGCGCAGCGCGGTTTACCACAAATTGAAGTTACTTTTGACTTAGACGCTAACGGTATTTTAAACGTTTCTGCTAAAGATAAAGCAACAGGTAAAGAGCAATCGGTCATCATTAAAGCTTCTTCTGGCTTGTCTGACGAAGAAGTAGAAAAAATGGTGCAAGATGCAGCAGCCCACGCCGCTGAAGATAAAAAGTTTGAAGAAATGGTGCAGGTGCGTAACCAAGCCGACGGTATGATTCACGCCGCACGTAAAATGCTAACTGAAGCCGCTGACAAAGCAGATGCAGCAGAAAAAGAAGCAATTGAAACTGCCATCACTGAACTAGAAGAAGCCATGAAGGGCGACGACAAAGAAGCCATTGACGCTAAAATTCTAGTGCTAACCGAAGCTTCTAGTGGCCTAGCGCAGAAGATGCAGGCTGAAGCAGCGTCTGCAACCCAAGGCGCAGAAGCCACTTCCAAAAACTCTGATGATGTTGTTGATGCAGAGTTTGAAGAAGTAAAAGAAGACGATAAAAAATAAGTTTTCTGGTAAATAAGCAGTCAACATAATAGACAACGCGGGAGCCTTTCCCGCGTTGTCTTTATACGATAGTTAATTTATAAGATGGTTGAAACAGGCGGTGACAAAAAACCATGGCAAAACGTGATTATTACGAAATCCTAGGTGTAGAGCGCGAGGCTGACGAAAAAGCTATTAAGAAAGCCTACCGTCGTCTGGCTATGAAATACCATCCAGACCGTAACTCTGATGACCCAGCAGCAGAAGATAAGTTTAAAGAAGCCACTGAAGCCTATGAGGTTTTAGCTGACGAACAAAAACGTGAAGCCTACGATCATTACGGCCATGCTGGTTTAGACCAACAAATGGGCGGCGGTGGTTTTGGTGGTGGCAATAGCGGTTTTGGCGACATTTTTGGCGATGTATTTGGCGATATTTTTTCGGGTGGCTCAAGTCGTGGTGCTGGTCGCAGTAGTGCTCAGCGCGGCTCAGACCTTCGCTACCAGTTAGACTTAGATTTAGAAGAAGCCGTTAAAGGCACCAGTGTAAAAATTAAAGTGCCTACACTTGCAGAATGTACCCCTTGTAACGGTACAGGCTCTGATGATGGGCAGGTTAAAACCTGTACCACCTGTGGTGGTGCGGGTCAGGTGCGTATGCAGCAAGGTTTCTTTGCTATTCAGCAAACTTGCCCTACTTGTCGGGGTGCTGGCCAGTCAATTAGTAACCCTTGTAAGAAGTGTAATGGTGAAGGGCGCGTTCAAAACACTAAAACTTTGGAAGTTAAAATTCCAGCGGGTGTTGATACAGATGACCGCATTCGTCTTTCTGGTGAAGGGGAAGCTGGGCGTAAAGGTGGGCCAACGGGCGATCTTTATGTGCAAATTAATGTGCGCCCCCACCCAATTTTTGAACGCGATGGTGCCGATCTTCACTGTGAAGTGCCGGTTAGCTTTGTTGATGCAACCCTAGGTGGCGAGCTTGAAGTACCCACCTTAGAAGGCCGAGTGAAGCTTAAAATTCCTGCTGAAACACAAACGGGTAAACTGTTTCGTTTACGTGGCAAGGGTGTTAAGCAGGTTAGAGGCGGAGCACAAGGCGACTTGTTGTGTCGAGTAGTGCTTGAAACGCCAGTGAACCTAAGCGATGCACAAAAAGATATTTTACGTCAGTTCCATGAAGACACTCAGACAGAAAAAAATTCACCGAAAAAGAATAGCTGGTTTAATGGTGTAAAAAGTTTTTTTGAAAACTTAAAATCTTAAGCTTTAAGCTAGTTTTTTGGCAAATAGAAACCCCGCTAGCTTATGGCTGCGGGGTTTTTTTATTACCTAACTTTTTGGGTTAGGTAAAAAAGCTTAGGTAAATGGGGTTTAGCTAAAAAGTTTAGCGTTCGATAGCTAAAGCAACACCCTGACCACCACCAATACATAAAGTGGCTAGGCCTTTCTTAGCATCTTGCTTAACCATTTCGTGTACTAAAGACACTAGAACACGGCAACCAGAAGCACCAATGGGGTGGCCTAGTGCAATAGCGCCGCCATTAACGTTGACCTTGCTAACATCCCAGCCTAGTTCACGGTTAACGCACAGGGCTTGGGCAGCAAAAGCTTCGTTGGCTTCAACTAAGTCTAACTCGTTAATATCCCAGCCCGCTTTTTCTAAGCACAAGCGTGTAGCAGGAATAGGGCCAGTACCCATGATTTTAGGGTCTACACCGGCAGAAGAGTAAGCTTTAATGCGTGCTAAAACGGTTAAGCCTAATTCTTCAGCTTTTTTAGCTGAACAAAGGATAACTGCAGCTGCGCCATCATTAATTGAAGAAGCGTTACCTGCAGTTACTGTGCCGTCTTTTTTGAATGCAGGGCGCATAGTGCCAAGCTTTTCAGTCGTTACACTGCGTGGGCCTTCATCTGTATCAAAAACAACTGGGTCGCCTTTGCGCTGAGGAATGATGACAGGGAAAATTTCGTCTTTAAAACGGCCTTCAGCAACGGCTTTAGAAGCCTTAACTTGAGAGGCAGCAGCAAATTCATCTTGGTCTTCACGGCTAATTTTGAACTGTTCAACAATGTTTTCAGTGGTAATACCCATGTGGTAGTCGTTGAACGCGTCCCATAAACCATCAACAACCATAGTGTCTTGTGCTGTCCAAGGCCCCATGCGCTGACCATTACGTGAGTTAGGCAGGATGTGTGGTGAAGCACTCATGTTTTCTTGGCCACCGGCAATAATGATGTCGGCATCGCCACAACGAATGGCTTGAGTAGCAAGGTGTAGTGCTTTTAGACCAGAACCACAAACCTTGTTGATAGTCATGGCAGGTGTTGCTTCAGGTAAGCCTGCGGCAATCACAGCTTGACGTGCTGGGTTTTGACCACAACCGGCAGTTAAAACTTGGCCTAGAATAACTTCATCAATTTGGTCTGCTTTAATACCAGACTTTTCTAATAGTCCTTTAATAACTGTTGCGCCTAATTCATGAGCCGGCACATTAGCGAGTGAACCACCAAAGCTACCAATGGCAGTACGACCTGCAGCTACAATGACAACATCTTGCATATTTGACTCTCCTAGTTAACCTCAACGAGGCAAAAATAATGAATATTATCTATGGCTAAAGTTAAAAATGTACCAGAAGCTAAGCTAATTGCCTACAACTTGTAGTATAAACACCTTAATTAGCGATAAAAAAAGGCAGCCTAGGCTGCCTTTATTGTTCAGTTTAAGAAACTTGAACAGGAATAGCGTCACTGGTGTGACTTACAGCATTGCCATCTGTTATGTAGATAAGCGCCGGTTTATGTTGCAAGCGTTCCTCTTCAGAATAGTTGGCATAGGCACAGATAATTACTCTATCGCCTACACTTGCCATGTGTGCAGCAGCGCCATTAACAGAGATAATTCCGCTACCTTCTTCACCGCGAATAATGTAAGTAGTAAAACGCTTACCATTATCTAGGTTGTAAATTTGAATTTGCTCGTATTCATGCATGCCAGCCATGTCGAGTAGATCACCATCTATGGCGCAAGAACCCTCATATTCAAGCACCGCATGAGTAACCCGAGCTTGATGGAGTTTGGCTTTGAGTAGAATGGTTTGCATTGCTTACTGTTACCTCGTTTATTTAATTACTGTCCCGCTGAACAATAAGATTATCAATAAGGCGGGCTTTGCCCAACCTTGCAGCTATAAGAATAACCCAGCTTTTAGCATCTAAACTGGCAGGGCTTAAGTCTAGGTTACGTACTTCAACATACTCAGGTGCAAAACCCTGTTCAGCTAAGCGTGCGCGTGCAGTATGAGTGAGTTCATGAAAATGGGTATTACCTGTGGTTAAAGTTTGAGCCATATTTTTAAGCACAGTATAAAGGGCTGGAGCTTTTACTAGCTGCTCTGGTGTTAAATAGCCATTCCGTGATGAAAGGGCTAAGCCCTCAGGTGTTCTATGCGTTGGCACTTCAATAATTTTAATGGCAAAAGATAAGTCATCAACCAGTTTACGAATAACCGTTACTTGCTGGTAATCTTTTTGCCCAAAACACGCCACATCTGGCTGTACAAAGTTAAATAGTTTAGTAACAACTGTGGCAACGCCATCAAAATGGCCGGGCCGTTTTTGCCCACATAAGCCTTCGCTAACCCCTGGCACTACAACGCGTGTTTGGTTGTCTTGGCCGTTGGGGTAAACCTCGTTAATGCTTGGGGTGAAGAGTAGATTACAACCTGCACTAGCCAGCATCGTTTGGTCGGCTTCTAGTGTGCGTGGGTAGCTTTCAAAATCTTCACCAGCATTAAACTGCAGTGGGTTTACAAAAATAGTAGTGACTACCAAATCAGCATGGCGTTTAGCTTCTTCAACTAAGCGCAAGTGGCCTTGGTGTAAATTGCCCATGGTTGGAACCAGTGCAATGGTTTTGCCTTCACGACGGTAGGCTGCCAGTTCTTGACGTAACTCACTAACTTGGCTGATCGTTTTTAGAGGTACACTCATTTAAAACAATGTTCCTTTGCTGGAAAAGTACCTGATTTTACCTGCTGATGGTAAGCAGCAAGTGCAGCGGGAATAGAGTCAGCTTCTAGCATAAAGTTTTTTACAAACTTAGCCGTTTTACCTACAGTAATGCCTAGCATGTCATGTAATACAAGCACTTGACCATCAGTCTTTGGCCCAGCGCCTATGCCAATAACAGGGCATTTAACTGCCTGAGTTACAGCTTCACCTAAGTCACTAGGCACACATTCTAATAAAATAACAGAAGCGCCAGCAGCTTCTAAGGCAAGGGCTGTTTCAATGAGTGCCTGCCCTGCATCGCCACGGCCTTGCACCTTGTAGCCCCCCATTTGGTTAACCATTTGTGGGGTTAAGCCTAAGTGGGCGCACACAGGAATGCCACGCTGAGTAAGTTTAGTAATGCCTTCAGCCAACCAAGCCCCACCCTCAATTTTAACAAGGTGAGCGCCAGCGCGCATTAGTTGTGCAGAGTTTTCTAGCAGAGTAGCAAGGTTAGCATCTGACATAAAAGGCAAGTCAGCCATAATTAAAGCATGTTGATTACCGCGCTTCACTGCTTGCGTGTGGTAAGCAATATCTGCCACTGTAACGGGCAGGGTAGAGTCATGACCCTGTAAAACCATGCCTAGGGAATCACCCACCAGCATTACCTCAATCCCCGCTTCATTAATTCGGGTTGAAAAGGTGGAGTCGTAACAAGTTAGCACGCTAAACTTCTTACCGGCTTCTTTTAACTCTCTCAAGGTATTAATGGTCACAGTATTCATCGACTGCTCCCTTTGAAGTGATTAGTAAAATGGAAGACTAAATTGTAATCTGTGTTTCTAGCAAAAAAACGATTGTTACCCCTAGTAACTTAAAAGTCAAAACCTTGTCGTAACTTTTGCTTCCAGCGGTAACACCTCACTGCAAGCTTGTTCGCCAAGCTGTTGAATTAATTGCTTAACCTTGCCCAAGTTGGGTAAAGCTAAGTTTTCATCTAACTCGGCAAGTGGGCAAAGCACAAAAGCGCGTTCGGCAATGCCAGGGTGGGGTAGGGTTAGTATTTCACTGCTAAAAACTTCTTGTTCATAAGCAAGCAGGTCTAAATCAAGGGTGCGTGGCCCCCAGTGCCTTTCTCTTTTACGTTGGTGTAAATCTTCTAAGCCTTGCAGCTTGGCTAACAAGTCTAAAGGCGTTAATTCAGTAGTAATTTCCGCTACAGCATTAATAAAATCAGGTTGGTCTTGTGGCCCAAAAGGCTTGCTTTGCCACAAGCTAGAATGCCGCACTAGCTGGGTGGCAGGTAATTCATTAAGCTCTACAAACGCGTCGGTTACTTGTTTGCTAGGGTTTTCAAGGTTGCTGCCTAAGCCTATCCAAGCTTTAGCCATAATTTATCTTCCTTTTTTACCACTTCTAAACTTTATTAAACCTTAACTGGGCCTTAACTGGCTGAAACGGGTTTGCGGCGGCGTGGGTTACGTCTTTTACTGCCTGATTTTTTAACCGGAGAGCGCCCTAAAGAAGCAATAAGCTTATGTTGCTCTTCTTCGCTGGCTTCTTGAAAGGCTGTCCACCAAGCAGCAGCCCCTTCGGTTGCTTCGCCCGCTATTTCACGTAACAGTAAAAAGTCATAGGCAGCACGAAAGCGCGGTGTTTGTAGCATTACCCAAGCTTTTTTACCATTACGCTGCGGTAGCTTCAGCTGCAAGTCCCATATTTCACGCATGGGAAAAGAAAAACGTTTAGGAATAGTAATGTGTTGATTTTGCCTTTGCAGCAGCCTGTTTCCTGCTTGCTGCATGGCAGGAAAAGCGGGAACACCATTATTTTGCAAATCATTAAAAATTTGCTCTAACCCTGGCCAAAGTAAAGCAGCATATAAAAATGCAGGCGTAACAGGGCGGCCTTCGTGAATACGAAGATCAGTATTTATCATTGCCTGTTCAACCATTTTTAAAGCCGTTGGGTTAGTTTTAAAGGCTTCATGGCTGGCAGGAAATAAAAATGCAAATAAACCGTATTGACGCAACAGCTGAAAAGTAGCTAAAGCATGTCCAGCTAGAAATAACTTAAGCACCTCATCAAACATACGCGCCGGTGCCACCTGCAATAACAGGTTAGCTTGTTCACTTAACGGGGCTTCAGTGTTGGTTTCTAACTTAAAGTTTAGCTTTGCTGCAAAGCGCACGGCTCGCAACATGCGAACTGGGTCTTCGCGGTAACGGGTAACAGGGTCACCAATTAAGCGCAAAGTTTGGTTTTTTAAATCATCTAAGCCACCAGTGTAATCATAAATGGCTTGGTCATTAATATTGTAGTAAAGCGCGTTAATAGTGAAGTCACGCCTTAAAGCATCTTCTTCAATACAACCCCAAACATTGTCACGCAACAACATGCCTTCTTCACTCTGCCGAAGGCGCTTGTCGGCCACTTCTTGAGTTTTACCTCTAAAGGTTGTCACTTCAATAATTTCACGCCCAAAACGTACGTGAACAATGCGAAAGCGGCGACCAATCATACGGGCATTACGAAACAGCTCAGTGACTTCCTCTGGGGTAGCGTCGGTTGCTACATCGAAGTCTTTTGGGTTCTTGCCCAATATACGGTCACGAATACAACCACCCACTAGGTAAGCTTGGAAGCCACTCTTTTGTAAGCGGTAAAGGACTTTAAGTGCTCCTTCGTGTAGTTCGCTACGTGAAATAGGATGCTCTGAACGGGCTAATAGGCGTAGTTGCGGTGTTTTCACTAGTGCCTTTTTGTTCATGCGAGTTTTAAGGTAGCTGGTAATTCCTTTAATCATTTTGACCCATGGCGCAAAAGAAAGATGCAGCAGTTTAACTGACCTGCGAGGTAGGGCAAAGGCTGAATAGCATAATAGTATAAAACAAAAAATGGGAAGGCTTGTGCCTTCCCATTTTTGTCGATTGATAGGTTGCGAATCCATTCTGCCTTTAGGGTGAAAGTTCTAGATCGCCCTGAACACGTACCACAGTCACCAAATCGCCAACTTATTATTATTTTTGTTTTTAATTGCGAGGGTTGACCATCTCGTATTCAAAACAATTTAGCCTCAGCTTGGACTTTTTCTAGGGTGCTTATTGTTGTTGTTCACCCTTTGGATGCAGTAGGCATTATTTTTGTTTTCGCCTTTTTACATCAGTTTTCGCTGAAGACCGGAGACCTTAGCTATTATTGTTGTTTTTAATGCTTTTAAGCTGCTTAGCCTTTTTTTGTTTTTATGTTGGCTAGTGTGCTGGTCGTTCACCAAGCTTCCTAATTATTCTTATTGTTGGGAGGCTGGTTCGGTCAGGCTCAGTATTGTTTTTGTTTTTTCTGAGTGGCTGACGCCGGTATTTTTGTTTTTCTTACTAAGTATTATGCTGGATACGTGCCAAGTTTGTAAATTTCCTTATTAATCAATAGCTTAATCTTTGTTTTGGTTTTTTAGTGTTTGTTCAAACTGAAAGTGTTACCCCCTTTTCAGGCTTAAAACTGGTGTGTGGGTGTAACGGTAACACCTTGTTTTTAGGTTAAACTTTCAACGTGCCGTGTTTGTTTTGCGTCTAGGAATGCCAAGTCGTTGGCGTCTTTCCCATAAGCATTTTCTGGAAATGCCTAGTTTTTTAGCCAGCTCTGTTTCGCTCAGCTGGTCTTCATTTTCTTGTACAAAGCGCACAAAATAATCTTCTAGTGAAAGGTCATCAGCAGGCAGGTGTGCTGGGTCTAAGTCTTCAGCAACTGCTGCTTTAAAGGGTTGTTGGGCGGTGTTGGCGCTAGAAACTGAATTGGCTGCTAAGCCAGTAAAGTTAACCTTTCTGGGTTGTTGAATGCTTTGAGGTAATTCTAAATCTTCAGCATGAAGTAGGGTGTCGTCGGCCAAAATAACCGCACGCTCAACCCTGTTTTCTAATTCACGCACGTTGCCCGGCCAAGAATAGGCTAATAGTGCATTGCGTGCTGATTTAGAAAAACGTGCCAGAGGTTTACCCAGTCGTTCACAGCTGGCTTTTAATAGGCTTTCAGCAATCAGTAAAATGTCATCTTCACGTTCAGTTAGGCAGGGCAGCTCTAGTTCAATCACATTTAAGCGGTAATAAAGATCAAGACGAAACTTGCCTTGGTCTACTAGGTTTTTAATGTCCCTGTGGGTTGCAGCAATAAGGCGAATGTCTACCTTTCTTGATTCAACAGAACCTAAACGCCGAATTTCACCTTCTTGCAGCACCCTTAATAAACGCGCTTGGGCTTCAAGGGGCAGCTCGCCTATTTCATCAAGGAACAAACTGCCGCCGTCTGCGGCTTCAACTAAACCATTGCGGCTGGTATTAGCGCCGGTAAATGCACCTTTTTCATGCCCAAACAATTCAGATTCTATTAGGGTTTCAGGAATAGCCGCACAATTCACACTAATTAAAGGCGCTTTGTGACGAGGGCTAAGGTTATGCAAAGCGCGTGCAACTAATTCTTTACCCGTTCCCGATTCACCTAAAATAAGCACCCGCGTATTAAAAGGGGCAATTTTTTTAATCTGCTGAAAAACCGCCTGCATTGCAGGGCTTTCACCAATCATGCCTTGCAAGCCAGTAGGTGTTGCTGCTAATTCGCTATTAGCTAAAGCTGGGGAAGCTTGTTGCTGGCGGTGCTGGTTAAGAATGTGGTTAACCGCAGAAAGCATTTCATCATGATCAAAAGGCTTAGCTATGTAATCTACAGCGCCTTGCTTCATAGCGTCCACAGCAGAACGCAAGCTAGCGTAGCTGGTCATAATTAACACAGGTATTTCTTGGTTAATTAATACTGTACCCATTTCACCGGGTAGGCGTAGGTCGCTAATAATTAGATCAAAGCTTTGTGTTGCCAGTTCCTGACGTGCTTCAGGAACCGTACCTGCTTCAGTAATCTGAAAACCGTTGCGCTCTAACAAACGTCTTAGTGCTGAACGAATAATGCCTTCATCTTCAACGATCAGTATTTTGCTCATTGTCGCTTGATGACTCCTGATAGGTTAGATCACTACTAGGTAGTGGAAAGCGGCAGCGAAAACAGCTACCGCTTTTAAATTCTGGGCTAGGGCTAAGAGCTTGAATTTGCCCACCGTGCTCTTCGACAATACTATAAACCAGCGCCAGTCCCAAACCTGTGCCTTCACCGGCTTGTTTTGTGGTGTAAAAAGGTTCAAACAAATGTTCTAAGTGTTGGGGTGAAATGCCCTGCCCATCGTCGTGTACTTCCAACAACACTTCCTGCCCTTGTTGGCGGCCAAGGCACAAGATTTTTCCACCCTCAACAGTGGCATCACAGGCATTAGCTATAAGGTTAACGAAAATTTGCACTAGCCGTTGAGTATCGCCGGTAACATAAAGGTCTTCTGGGCAAGCATTTTCATACACCCTATTGCGGCCTTTGTGGCTAAGTGAAATTAAGCTGATGGATTCTTGTATTGCACCGCGCAGGTTAATCAGTTCAAACTTAAGGGTGTCGCTGTGCCGCCCCGCATGAGCAAAATTAACCAAAGATTGCACTATGCTAGTAATGCGTTTAGTTAGTTGTAAAATTTGCTGGCTGGTTTCTTTAACAACTTCTGGCTCTTCAGCGTCGTAATAAAGGTTTTGAGCTAGCGAAGAAATACCCGTTACAGGGTTACCTATTTCGTGGGCGACCCCTGCTGCTAAGCGGCCTATCGAAGCTAGGCGTTCGTTGTGCAGCAGTTCATTTTCTAATAACTTTAAGCTACTTTGGTCTTCAACCAGCAAAATGGTGCCGCCCATTAAAGTGGCTGGGTCGTCTTGCTGCGCCTTGTGCAAGCTTAACCAAGCTGTGCTGCCATCGTTGTTTTGTAGAGGCTGGCGATAAACTTGCGAAGCTTCACCTTCTAAAAAACTATTCAGTAACTCGCCCCAAGGCGTTGGCAGGTGGCGAATTTTAGAGCCTATTGCCTGATCGCTGGCTAGGCCGGTTAGGTTTTCCATTGCACGGTTCCACAGCAACACTTCTTGGTCGCTGCCCAAAGTACAAATGCCAACAGGCAAATACATGAGTGTTTGGCGGTGGTGGCGGCGCAGTTTATCAAGTTCCCTTGCCATGCCGGTTAAGCGTGAACGGTAGTCTTCAAGGTGGCGTTCAACGTGGTGAATGTCATTTTCACTGGGCTTATCTTGGCTTTGCCAAGGCAGATAACGGTCAACAATTTCCTGTGCAACAGCAGACCCCATTAACCCCGATAAATTGGCTTGAATTTGACCACGCAGGCGGCGCAGC
The DNA here is from genome assembly GCA_012727935.1 of Pseudomonadaceae bacterium. Classification (GTDB taxonomy): domain Bacteria; phylum Pseudomonadota; class Gammaproteobacteria; order Pseudomonadales; family Halomonadaceae; genus Marinospirillum. The sequence continues at coordinate 23,634 of JAAYGA010000168.1, forward strand.
AGATAGGGCCTTGCATCGGCAGGGTCAATATTTAATTCAATTAGTGCGCGATTAACTTCCCTTTGCGCTGTTTCAGAGCCAAGTGGAATGCTGAGTAGGCGAATTAAATCGGCGCTGTCTTTGGCTTTCAACTGTAAACGTTTAGGGAAAAACAACGCATCCTGTGAACAGGCTAAGGCACCTGCTTTCTCTTCTTCACTTATTTTGGTGAACAGCGACACAGTAATAAACAGCACAATATTGGCAGTGGTTGCTGCAAGGGTGATGTTGTGCCAATCGTCAATGCCTGTAAGCTGCAGTTTAATGCCAAACCCAGTAACCTGCTGAATGTTAAGTAGTAATGGAAAACCCAAGCCTACCCCCAGCACTAAAAAGCCTGCTGCCAAGCCTACTAATAAGCCTTTACGGTTAGCAATGGGCCAGTATAAAAGTGCCAAAGTACCGGGCAAAAATTGCAGGGTGGCAATAAAAGCAGACAAACCTAGCGTGGCCAGATCGTGTTCAATGCTAACCACTAGGTAAACAAGGTAGGCAATAAAAATTAATGAACCTATCAGCAAACGGCGCATTCGTACCAGCCAAAAGTAAATATCAAAATCGGCAGGTGGTTGGTAAACGGCTAAAACTAAATGGTTAAGCACCATAGGTGCCAGTGCCAGCGTCATAACAATAATGGTGCCGCTAGCCGCCGCTAAGCCAATAATAAAAGACACTAAACCCCAATAACCCCCCAATGAAAGGGTGGCATATTCAATAGGTAGGTTGCTGCCCAAGGCTTGGTGCGCCCAATAAATAACCGGCACAGGCAAAGCCAAGAGCAACAGGAAGATGGGCAGCATCCAGCTAGATTGCATCATGGCTTCTTCGGAAGGGTTTTCAGTAAAAATAATGTGAAAAATGTGCGGCATGGTTAGCGCCGTAGCAAAAAAGATTAGCAGCAGGGTGCGCCACTGGTTGTTTTCTAAAGGCTGCATGGCGGTGGTTAACGTGTCACTATTTTCGGTTAGCCAGTGTTCTAAACCGTCAAAGCTACCAAACACGCTGTAAAGGGTGAAGCCGCCTAAAGCTAAAAAAGCTACCAGCTTAACCAAAGATTCAAAAGCTATGGCAAATAACAGGCTTTCATGGCGTTCCCTTAAAGAAATGTGCCGCGCCCCAAATAAAATAGCAAACAGCGTAATAACCGCACAAAACACAAAGGCGAGGTGATAGGGCGAAGACTCATTGGTTAGTAGATAAATAACATCGCCAATGGCCTGAATTTGTAAGGCCAGCAGCGGCATACTGCCAAACAACAGCCCCAAGGTTACTAACATGCCAACCCAGCGGCTGCGGTAACGAAAGGCCAGTAGGTCGGCTAGGGAAGACAGCTGATAAGTGCGAGCAAGGCGTAGCAAGGGCGAAAGCAATAGGGGTGCTAAAACAAAAATGCCAGCAATGCCAAGGTAATAGGTTAAATAGCCATAACCATATTGATGCGCCAAGCCAAATGAGCCATAAAAAGCCCAAGCACTGGCATAAACACCCAGCGCCAATACATAAACTAAAGGATGCTTAACTAGCTTTTGTGGCAACCAGCCTTTTTCAACAACCCAAGCACAGGCAAAAAGTAAGGAAAGGTAGCCAACACCTAAGGCAAAAATTTGGGTAAGAGTGAAGCTCATATTACTCTAACAGTTCAAGTCGGCGTTTTTGTTCTAACCAAAGAGTAGCCGCTATAAGCCCAGCCCAAAACAGGAAAGGTTTGTACCAGTCGCTACTGCCCCAAGGTTGTAGCAGCCAAGGTGAAAAAAAGTAGCCCAGAGTGACTAGCAGAAGTACGAGTCGGTAAGCATACATAAGCGCAGTTCGACCTCGCTAGGTTAATAGGCTAAATAAGAGGGGTGAAAATCTTCTTTTAAAGAAACGCTTTAAAACGTTAAGTGCTCTTGCTTGGCAAGAGCACTGGGTGAATTTACTTTACGACTAACTTAACCACCAATTTGTTTTTCTTTAATTTCGGCTAGGCTTTTACAATCAACACACATGGTTGCTGTTGGGCGTGCCTCAAGGCGGCGAATACCAATTTCAATGCCGCAAGCTTCACAATAGCCATAGTCGCCTTCTTCAATGCTTACTAGCGTTTCATTAATTTTTTTAATTAATTTGCGCTCTCTGTCGCGTGTTCTTAGTTCTAAGCTAAATTCTTCTTCCTGAGTAGCGCGGTCGGCTGGGTCGGCGAAGTTAGAGGCTTCTTCTTTAAGGTTTTTAACTGTGCGATCAACTTCATCTAACAGCTCTTGTTTCCAGTCTTGCAAAATACCACGGAAATGTTCTAGCTGTTCATCACTCATATACTCTTCGCCCTCAGTTTCCTGATAGGGTACAAAGCTTTGGTTTTCGTTCATATTTTGCTTACTCTTTGACATAGCCTTGCCTCGTGGCGTAGTAGTCGTCCTGTATTCGGTAGCTACCGAGCGAAAAAGACTAAGTTATTTAAAGATACCAAGTTATTTAGAGACCGAGTTATTTAATGCAATTTTAAAGTAAACACAAGGATTATATCTAAAAATTTAGTCTTGCGGTTAACAAAAAACACTGAACGACTAAGGCTAAGCTAACCTTTCAACTCACTTTAAAGGCGAATAAAGGCAAGCTAGCCCTTCAAATTATCTAACTATTTTCCTGCTTGCTCATCTTCCTGCTTACTAATCTTCCAAACGTAAATAATCACGAATCAGCTTTACTAGCATTTGGCTAGCTGCTGGTGCATCAGTATCGACAGTAACCGCCCGCGTTAACTCTTCAGCAGTTAAAGGGTCGTGGTTGGCTAGTTGGTGTTCTAATACTAGCAAATCAGCTTCGGCTACTTTTTCACCTTCTTGAATGCGTTTGGTTAAGCGGCGGCGCAAGGTGGCTTGGTCAGCAGTTAAAGAAATAATTAGCGAGGTTAGGCCAAGGTTTTCAGCAACGGCATGTAACTGGTCGCGCTGGCTTTTCTTTAAGTTGGTGGCATCAAGAGTGACAGGAAAACAAGAACGCAGCACATTGTTTGCCAGCTGGGTTAAGCGGTTGTAAGTTAATTCACTGGCTTCGGGCGTGTAAATACCGCCGGTTAATTCTGAGGAATGACTGTTTTCTTCTGCCTTTAACCCAAACAAACGCTTGCGCTCAACGTCGGAACGAATGCGAATGCCGCCTAACTCTCTTACTACGCCGGTGGTTAGCGTGCTTTTACCACTGCCTGAAAAACCGTGGGTAATTAGTAAATAAGGTGAATGAAACTCAATGTAGCTTTCGGCTAGGTCTGTGTAGCTGCGGTATTGGCGCATCACGCTGGCCTTGTCTTCATCGTCTAGGCCAGGTTGTGCTAAGCGGAAGAGGTTCACTTTGGCTCTAACCAATGCACGGTAAACCTTATAGAAGCACAGTAGTTCTAAGCCTTCGTAATCGCCGGTTTGTTCAAGGTAATGGTTAAGGGTTATTTGTGCCATTTGCTTTAGGCCACGGTCTTCCAAATCCATCAACAAGAAAGCTAGGTCGCTTATTACATCGCACCAGCGGAACGCATCGTTAAATTCTATGCAATCAAAGGCAATCACCTTGCCTTGCCAAAGGGTGGTGTTACCCAAGTGCAAGTCGCCGTGGCCTTCACGCACAAAACCGTCGGCTAGGCGCTTGGCAAAGGTTTCTTTATGGCGTGAAAAAGTGTCTTTAGACCAGTCTTCCAAAACTTGCAGCTGCTTTAAGCTGTCTTCATCGTCAGCAGGCAACAGCTCACGAATTTGGTCAAAGTTTTGCTCTGCCGGAAACCAAATGGATTCAGGAGAACCCAAACCCTTGGGTGGCTGTCCAGGTGCTAGGTGCGTATGAAAATCAGCCAACTGTTCAGCCAACTGCAGCAAATGGCTTTCTTTTAGCTCACCGCGCTGTTGCAAAGCATTTAGCAGCTGTGAATCATCAAAGCGACGCATTCTAAGCAGGTATTCAAAAGGGGCGCTAGCATCATCAAAGCTAGGTGCTTCTGCACTGCCCGACAAAGGCAGCACATTCAAATAAAACTCAGGCGCTAGGCGCTGATTCAGTTTTAACTCTAGCTCACAGAAGTGTTTACGCTGCTCTAGGCTTGAGTAATCAAGAAAGCCAAAGTTAACTGGCTTTTTAAGTTTGTAAGCAAATTCACCGGCCAAAAAAACCCAAGAAATGTGGGTTTCACGAATAAGCACTTCATCAACAGGATGAGGGTAGTTTGCTGGGTTCTTTAGTGCCTGAACTAATGCCTCGTTCACGAGCAGCTCCTAAGGTGGTTATTAAAGTTTTATTTCAAGCTAGCAAAGGCAATTTCTGCGGCTGCTAAAGTGGCCTGAAGTTCCTTTTCTTGGTGGACAGCCGACACAAAGCCAGCCTCATAAGCCGACGGCGCAAGGTAAACGCCCTCTTTTAACATGGCATGAAAGAAAGCGTTAAAGCGTTCTAGGTTACAAGCCGTAGCATCGGCAAAGTTACGCACCACTTTTTGCTGGGTAAAGAACAAGCCAAACATGCCACCCACCTGTTGGGTCATAAATGGAATATCCGCTGCCTTGGCTTTTTCTTCTAGGCCACGGCACAGGCGTTCGGTATAGCTGCTTAGGTGTTTGTGGAAGTTAGGCGCATTACTAATTTTTTGTAATAGTGCCAAACCTGCCGCCATTGCCAAAGGGTTACCCGAAAGCGTACCGGCCTGATAAACCGGACCAAGTGGCGAAAGGTGGTCCATAATTTTAGCTTTACCGCCAAAAGCACCCACCGGCAAACCACCGCCCACAATTTTACCAAGGGTAGTTAAGTCTGGGTCAATATTGTAGTGCTGTTGTGCGCCACCCAGTGCCACACGGAAGCCGGTCATCACTTCGTCAAAAATTAACAAAGCGCCCGACTCACTGCACACTTCACGCAGCGTTTCTAAAAAACCAGCTTGGGGTGGAATGCAGTTCATATTGCCAGCCACGGGCTCCACAATAATGCAGGCAATTTGGTCGCCTAGCTCTTTAAAGCATTCACGCACACCTTCGCTGTCGTTAAACGTAAGCGTTAGGGTGTGTTTAGCAAAATCGGCAGGCACACCAGGGGATGTGGGTACGCCAAAGGTGAGTGCGCCAGAACCTGCTTTAACTAATAAAGAATCGCTGTGACCGTGGTAACAACCTTCAAACTTAACAATCTTGTCGCGGCCTGTGTAACCTCTGGCAAGCCGAATGGCACTCATAGTGGCTTCAGTGCCTGAGCTAACCATACGAACCTTTTCCATCGAAGGCACTAGCTTGCAAACCAGTTCTGCCATGTCGGTTTCTAAGGCCGTGGGCGCACCATAAGAAAGGCCAAGGTCTAAACGGCTACGCACAGCATCTAAAATGTCTTTATCGGCATGGCCGGTAATCATAGGCCCCCAAGAGCCCACGTAATCAATGTAACGCTGGTCATCTTCGTCAATTAAATAAGCACCTTCAGCTTTTTTAATAAAAACAGGACTACCACCCACACTTTTAAAGGCGCGAACGGGTGAGTTAACGCCACCAGGAATGAATTGTTGGGCGCGTTTAAATAGATCTTCTGAGCGTGTCATTGAGAGCCTCATGAGAAGTAAATGGAAGGGTGGGTTCAAAAGCCTTACGAAAATTACGAACGGCTTCTTCTGGACAAGGTTGGTCAAAAATACTGGCAACAGAAGCAACCATAGCAGCACCGGCTCTGGCTAAGAGCGGCAGGTGTTCAACTCTAATGCCGCCAATAGCAAGAGTAGGTAAGCCTAAGTGTTCAGCCAGTTTAAAAATATTTAAATCGGCAGCTGGCGCATCAGGCTTGGTGCTTGAGGGGAAAAAGCGCCCAAAGGCTAGGTAACTAGCACCCGATAGAGCAGCTTGGCTGGCCAGCTGTAAACTGTTGTGGCAGGTGCTGCCAATAATGGCTTCTTGGCCTAACAGTTCACGCGCATGACGCAGGTTAGAATCGCTTTGGCCTAAATGCACCCCAGCAGCTTCGCAAGCTTTGGCCAGTTCAGGGTCGTCATTAATAATTAGCTGGCATTCATAACTAAGGCACAGATCGGCCAACAGCCGCGTTTGGCGTAATGCTTTACTGGCATCGGCTGTTTTATCACGGTATTGCAAAAGCTTTAAGCCACCGCGCATCGCCGACTCTGCGGCTTCCTGTAAGCGCGTATCGTCGGGCAGCAGGTTAGCGTCGGTAATGGCATAAATACCACGCAAAAAGGGTTGATTAAGCATGGGGTACATCCTGCATTCTAAGGGGTAAAAGCTGTCCTTCGGTTAGCTTAAGGGCTTTTTCTAAACTCCGCCAAGTGTAATCTTGCGCCTTCACCGAAGCCGTTGCCAAAGCTTCGCCCCTGCCAAGTAAAGCAGCTAAAGCCGAAGCTAGCGTACAACCAGAGCCGTGATATTCGCCGTCTAAACGCTGCCAACGGTTAACAACTGGCTCGCTTGAAGCAGTGAAGAGCAAGTTTTTTACTGTGTGGGTTTGGTTGTGTGTGCCAGTTACTAGCACGGCTTTACAGCCCAGTTTAATAAGCTGCAAGGCTTTAAATTCAATACTGCCTTGGCCGGGAACTAACAAATCTAATTCGGGAAGGTTAGGGGTGATGACAGTACAAAAAGGTATTATCTGCTCTTTTAAATGGGCAATTAATTCTGCACTGCTAAACTCTGTGCCGCTGGTGCTGGCAAGCACTGGATCTAAAATTACCGGTATATCTGGAATGCGCTTTAGTAAGCTGGCTAGCGTTTCTTGAATGGCTAAATTACCCAACACACCTAGCTTAATGGCGGCTGGCTGAAAGTCTGCCAAGAGGGTTTCTAACTGTTGTTGAAATGCTTCAATAGGCTGATAACTTACTTGCTTTATAAACTCGGTATTTTGTGCTGTTAAGCAAGTAATGAGTGTTAGCGGCCAAGTGCCTAAAGCCAATAAAGTTTGGGCATCGGCAATAATGCCTGCACCACCGGAAGGGTCATGCCCACCTATGGCTAAAACAGGCGGGTATTTTTTTTGAAAGTTAGGGTGAACCCCAAGCTTGATCATAATTCAAACATCCAACGCTTTACCAAGGCTTAATGACCGCAAGAAGCACTACAAAAATAAGTACAAAGACTGGCAGTTCATTAAAAAACCGATACCAAGTTTCGCTATGATCATTTTTGTCTGCCGCTAAACGCCGTTGCAGCATACCACACCAAAAATGATAGATTATTAGCAGCGTTACTAAAACTAGCTTCAATTGCAGCCAAGTTTGTGAAAGGTAGCCTGCAAAGTTTAGGCTTAATAACCCTGTGCCTAACAGAACTACCGCCACCATTGAAGGGTTCATTATGCCCCTGTAAAGCTTACGCTCCATAGTTTTGAAGCGTTCAACACCTTTAAGATCGCCCTCTGCTAGGGCTTGGGTGTGGTAGATAAATAGTCTGGGCAGGTAAAAAATGGCTGCGAACCAAGTGACAATAGCCATAATGTGAAAAGCTTTCAACCAGAGGTAAGCCATTTATTTTCCATGCGTTTGGTTAAAAAAGGAAGGATACCTTAACACTTGTTATAAAGGTAATAAGACTGACGGCAAAGGCATACTTGATAAGTATTTTTGTGTATTATTAACCCCAGAAATTAACATGCTAGGCTGTTCAATAAGCGAAAAACAAGCGAAAAGTTAGGAGAGTTAAGTGATAAAAATAGGTATCGTTGGTGGAACAGGCTATACCGGTGTTGAACTGCTAAGGCTCTTGGCTTCACACTCCAATGCTCGCGTCGATGTCATCACTTCACGCTCTGAAGCAGGCATGTGCGTTGCCGATATGTACCCCAATCTTCGTGGTCATTATTCTTATTTGTTTTTCAGTGAGCCAGAAGTTACTAAGCTTGCCGCTTGTGACGTGGTTTTCTTTGCAACACCTCACGGCGTGGCACATGCCCTTGCCAATGAATTACTAGAAGCCGGTACTAGGGTAATCGACCTTTCTGCCGACTTTAGATTACAAAACGCCGACGAATGGGCTAGCTGGTATGGCCAGCCACACGGTGCGCCTGAATTACTAGGTGAAGCCGTTTATGGCTTGCCAGAAGTTGCCCGCGAAAAAATTAAAACCGCACGGCTAGTGGCTGTGCCAGGTTGTTACCCTACCGCAGTACAGCTGGGCTTAATTCCCCTGTTTGAACGCGGCCTAGTTGAAACCCAAGGCATTATTGCTGATTGTAAATCAGGTGTTTCTGGTGCGGGCCGTGGTGCGAATGTGGGTTCGCTGTTTTGTGAAGCTGGTGAAAGCATGAAAGCTTACGCTGTGGGTAAGCACAGGCATCACCCAGAAATAACGCAAGGTTTAACCGCTGCCGCAGGCCAAGCCGTTGGCCTAACCTTTGTGCCTCACTTAATACCCATGATACGCGGCATTCACGCCACACTTTATGTGCGTTTAACCAGCGAAAATCAAAAACTAACCGATGCTGAATTACAACAAGTTTTTGAAGAGCGTTATAAAAACGAACCTTGTGTTGATATGATGCCGTGGAATTCCTGCCCTGAAACGCGTAGTGTTCGCGGAGCAAATGTGTGTAGAATTGGACTGCACAGACCACAAGGCAGTGATTTACTCATTGTTCTTGCTGTTATTGACAACTTGGTTAAAGGTGCCAGCGGACAGGCAGTGCAAAATATGAATATTATGTTTGGTCAAGATGAGTTAGAAGGTTTGCGTTTTGCAGGCCTAATGCCCTGACCTTTGTAACTGACTGAGCAGTTGGCGGATATCGAAAAATGAATAAAGGACAGGGAGAGCGCCTACAGATCGTTACTTACAATCCGATGCGGCGCTTTATTAATCGAATTATTGTCTTAGGTTTAATCCTTGCTTTAACAGCAAGCGGTTATTTCTATGGTCAATGGACAGTTTGGCACGAGTGCGGCTCTGCCGTTGTTGAACGCGACGACCTTAGAGAAAAAACCAAGCAACAGGAAAAAGAGCTAGTCGACTTAAGGCGCAGGGTGCTAGTAACAGAAAGCAGCAATGCAATAGACAAACAAACACACCAAGAAGTGCATCAAACCATCTTAGATTTAAATGCCCATATTGGTAAGTTAGAAAATGAATTACATTTTTATCAGCGTGTTATGGCACCAGAAAAAGCAGATCAAGGTCTTAGAATTGATCGCTTCGACATTAAGCCAACAGACAACCCTAAAGTGTTTGATTATCAACTAGTCATTACACAAGTAACTGATAACAACTCGTTTGTTGAAGGCCGTGCTTTAGTTAGCTTGGTTGGTGCGCGGGGGCAAACACTCAATGTAACCCTGCCACTAAAAGATGTTTCACCCGAAGTCGATGAGTTAAGCATAAGGTTTAGGTTCCGTTTCTTTCAGAACGTAGCTGGACAGATACACTTGCCCGAAGACTTTGTACCAGAAAGAGTACAGGTGATTTTGCAATCAATTGGAAGCAAAGCTATGCGTATCGAAACAGAGTTTGGCTGGACTAGCCAGGAGGCAATTTAAATGTTTGGAAAAAAATCTATGCCTACTAATAATTTTGACACTTTAATTTCAAGCAAGGCAGAAATTGTCGGTGATATTCATTTTTCTGGCGGGCTACATATCGACGGCAAGGTGTATGGAAACATTATTGCCGATGATGAATCTAAGGCAGTGCTAAGAGTAAGTGAAAAAGGTGCGGTTGAAGGCGAAGTGTCGGTTCCTCACCTTATCGTTAACGGCACCATTGTTGGCGACGTTCATTCTTGTGAACACCTAGAACTAGCAGCCAAAGCTGTTATTAAAGGCGATATCTTCTATAACACCGTAGAAATGGTGATGGGTTCTCAGGTTGATGGGCGTTTAGAACACCGCTATAAAAGCAATAAAGGCAGTGAGAAAGCCAAAATGCCTAAGCAGGTAACCAAAGAAAAGCCTAAGTCACAGCTGCAAATTACTGACGAATCTAAGCCAGCCGAATTAAAAATGGCGACCAAGCCTAATCCTGCGGCCTCAGCTGACATTAAGCCTGCTTTAGATACTGCAAAAAAATAAGTGCTACTTTTTAGTTTGCTTTTTAGCTAGCCAATAAAAACCAGCCACCCATTATTAAGCTTTTAATAGGTGGCTGCTTGCTATTAGTAGAAAGCTAATTCTGAGTAGCTTATTAAGCCTCGCCGCTATACTTGACTAGATTGCTAGGTTAAGTCAAACTTTAGCCTAGTATATTGGAGTTAATTATATGACCTCTGTTGTAAGTTTTACTCCTCAACCACTACTAATTACAGCTGCAGCAGTAAAAAAGGTGCAAAGGTTGGTTGAAGAAGAAAATAACCCTGAACTCAGCTTGCGTGTTTATGTTACTGGCGGCGGCTGTTCTGGCTTTCAGTATGGTTTTGATTTTGACGACCAAACCCAGCCAGACGACACCATCATAAAAGAACAGGGCGTGCGCTTTTTGCTAGACGAACTTAGCTACCCCTACTTAAACGGCTCAACAGTCGATTACGTCGAAGGTTTAGAAGGCGCTAAATTCATCATAGTGAACCCTAACGCCTCAGCTACTTGTGGTTGCGGTTCTTCTTTTACTGTCTAACTTCTAGTGAGTCGTTAAGCAACTAGCTAAAAAATACAGCTAAGAAAGATAGCTAAGCAGGATAAAACCCACCTAAAACCCTTTCCCCTTTAGCGCCGGTTACACTGGGCAGGTTACCGCTTTTATTATGGTAATGCCGCCAAGCCAGCCAAGCAAAAGCCGCTGCTTCAACGTCTTGGGGTGGAATACCCAAGGCTTCAGTGGAAGCCAAGGGGCGGGGGCTAGCCAGTTCAATAATTCTTGCCCTTAAAAAGCTGTTTTGCCAACCCCCTCCGCAAACAAATACCTCTGCTATTGCCTTAGGGTCAAGCATTCTTATTTGATCAACCAAAGAAACAGCGGTTACCTCAACCAGTGTTCTAAGCACGTCTTTGGCAGCAAACTCACCGCTTCCTGAACAAGAGGCCAGCCAACTGCTTAGCTGTTGTGGGTTAAATAGCTCTCGCCCCGTGCTTTTGGGTGGTTTTCTGGCAAAATATTCGTTGGCTAAAATGGTGTTTAAAAGTGCAGGAATCACTTGGCCGCTGGCCGCCTGTTTGCCTTCAGCGTCAAAAGGCAACTGCCAATGCTGCTGGAACCAAGCATCTAATAACAAATTGGCAGGGCCAGTATCAAAGCCTATTACTGCTTGCTGTGGGTTGGCAGATAAAAGAAGAGCAGGCAAAAAAGTAAGATTAGCAATGCCACCCAAGTTAATAATCACTCTATCTTTATTAGCCGAACGAAACACACTGTTATGAAACGCTGGCACTAAAGGTGCAGCCTGCCCACCGGCTGCTAAATCGCGTCGCCTAAAATCGGCAATAACGTTTTTACCAGTTAATTCAGCTAGTAAACTTGGGTTTAATAGCTGTAAAGTATAGCTAGGCACTAAATTAGGCTGGTGTTCTAATGTTTGGCCATGACAGCCCATAGCTAAAGGTTGCTGGCTTTTGGGTAAATCAGCCAACAGCTGCAAAGCACAGTCAGCATAGAGGCGTGTTAAGCCATCTTCTGCCACGGCTAATTGGCGAAAAGTAAGCGTTTCAGAATGGGCTAAAAAAGTGAGCTGTTCTTTAAGTAACTTAGGCAGGTTAATAGAAGCACGCTTAAGCAGCTGGCTTGAACCCCCAGCCACATCAAAAGCAACCAGCACCCCATCCACTGCATCTAAGCTAGTACCAGACATCATGCCAATAAAATGGCTGTTCATGCGAATTCCTTACGAAGCAGTTAGGCTTAACAAGCAGTTTGTAGGTGGTATACTTTGCCACAATTTAGGCTTCTAAACACGGCCAAGCACCCATAAGTAGCGCCTATAGAATGGATAGAATGACACCAACTACAACAGTATTTATTGAAATTAAGGAAAGGTAATGAGCAAGCAACAAGCCGCACTAGAAATTATTCGCCGTGGTACCCATGAAATACTAGTAGAAGAAGAACTAGTTAAAAAGTTAGCCCAAAACCGTCCATTAAGAGTTAAAGCTGGTTTTGACCCTACCGCCCCTGATTTACACCTAGGCCACACGGTACTCATTAATAAGCTGCGTCAACTGCAAGACCTAGGCCACACAGTTTTGTTCTTAATTGGTGACTTCACTGGCCGCATTGGTGACCCTTCAGGTAAAAACGTGACTCGCAAGCCGCTAACCGAAGCAGAAGTCATGGAAAATGCTCAAACCTATAAAGCACAGGTCTTCAAAATTTTAGACCCAGCTAAAACTGAGGTAGTATTTAACTCAGAGTGGATGAGCCGCATGACCGCCTCAGACCTAATTAGCCTAGCCGCCCAACAAACCGTGGCACGCATGTTGGAACGTGACGACTTTGAAAAGCGTTACAAGGGCAACCAACCTATCGCTATTCACGAATTTTTATACCCTTTAATACAAGGTTACGATTCAGTTGCCCTGCAAGCAGATATTGAACTGGGCGGCACCGACCAAAAGTTCAACCTCTTAATGGGGCGTGAACTGCAAAAAAGTCATGGCGCAGAGCCGCAAGTGGTTATCACCATGCCTTTGCTTGAAGGTTTAGACGGCGTACAGAAAATGTCTAAGTCCTTAGGTAACTATGTGGGCATAGATGAAGCGCCAGGCGTTATGTTCAACAAACTGGTTTCTATGCCCGACAGCTTAATTTGGCGTTATTTTGAACTTCTTTCCTTTAAGAGCTTAGAAGCAATTGGCCAATTAAAGAAAGATGTAGCAGAGGGCGCTAACCCAAGAGACATTAAAATCCTTTTGGCACAGGAACTTATTACCCGCTTTCACGGTGAAGAAGCTGCCGCTAATGCTCACAAATCGGCAGGCAACCGTTTAGAAGAAGGCGAACTGCCAGAAGACTTGCCTGAAATTGAACTAGATTTAGAAGGCGAAGCTGATCTACCCATTGCCGCAATCATTAACCGTGCAGGCTTAACAGCCAATGGCGCACAGGCCAAAGATGCCGTTAAGCGTGGCGCTGTTAAGGTAAATCATCAAGTAGTCGATGAAAGCTTTCGCCTAGCCAAAGGCAGTGAACAAGTGATTCAAGTGGGTAAAACCAAGTACGCACAGGTTCGTTTAGTCTAATTTGTAAATTAATTACAAAAAGTACTTGCGTTATAAAAGTTAGTGCCTATAATACGCATCTCTTGTCAGGGAGGCCTTAGAA
>JAAYGA010000169.1 GCA_012727935.1 Pseudomonadaceae bacterium
CTCAGTCACTTTTTGGCTAGATTGGGCTTTTAAAGCCTGACTTATTTCGTCAATAACTTTCTGCTGCTCAAGAAAAGCCTTTTTATTTGTGTATCGTAAAACAATCCCAAATAATTGAATAAGGTCATTCTGACGCTCTAGGAAATCATTAAATCTAGCATAACCTTTGTTATTCAGCTTATCGTAGCCGTCCAGCTCAATCGGCAAGCTATAGCCTTTCACATCATTTTTAATCATAAAATCAATGTATCGATTACGCTGATTAGCATCTATAAAATGATACTGAGCAATCACATCTGAAGGCGTTATTTTAGGAATTTTACTTAATATTTCATCAACAAAACGTTCTTCATACCCAACAATATGCTGAATATTATCGCTATTGATTTCTTTCCATTGTTCCCAAGTAAGCATACTTTTAAATTCATTTTTATAAGAAAGTAGTTTAAGTGATGTATACAAAAAATCAATTAATACAGACTAATATCCTTGCTGATTCAGCTCTCTATATTGATCACATCCATCTTGGCGCCCACCATCACACGCCTGTCCAAAAAACTCTTTCGCTTTGTGTTTGTTTTGACGAACACCTATACCACCAACGTACATAAGCCCCAAATTAAACTGCGCATCTGCATCGCCTTGTGCCGCCGCTTGCTCATACCACTCAACTGCTTTAGCATAATCCTGTCGAATACCTTTGCCGTTGTAGTACATGTTGCCCAAATTAAACTGCGCACCTGCATCGCCTTGTGCCGCCGCTTGCTCATACCACTCAACTGCTTTAGCATAATCCTGTCGAATACCTTCGCCGTTGCCGTACATGTTGCCCAAATTAAACTGCGCACCTGCATGGCCTTGTGCCGCCGCTTGCTCATACCACTCAACTGCTTTAGCATAATCCTGACGAACTCCTTCGCCGTTGTAGTACATGTTGCCCAAATTAAACTGCGCACTTGCATGGCCTTGTTCAGCTCTTTGAGTAATGATTTTAATTTCTTCAGTATCCGAATTAGTGTTTGCAACAACTGAACTATTGATAAAGAATGTAAAAGACAAAGCAACAACAGTAAAAAAGCACCGCAACATAACTTCAAAATCCTTATTTGTAAAATTAGAGCTGAGACGCTACATATCATCCCATTTTAATAGTCAAAGCATAACATTAAAAAACTAATTTAGTTAACGCAAAAATAAAAATCGGAATGCAAATAGCCTAGACTTTATATACCAATGAGCTTCAGCTTGTAATGACCCAGCTCTTTAAAGCTTCGGCTAAGCACAGCGGTGGTTGTCAAGGTAGTTGTCACTGTTTTTTGTCTTAAGCAGCTTGTTGCATCTTCATCTCTTTTTCAGGGTTCAACGTGACAGGTCCAATCGGCGCACAATTTCTGACTGGGCGTGTTCCCCAGCGTGAGGGGTTACGCAGCTTGGTCTGCTCCAGTATTGCCTGGCGTTGAGCCAGTAATGCAGTGTCTTTACCGTTATGCCGTTGCTGGGGCGTCACGAAGTTGAGTTTGCTATGACGATGCTCGGTGTTGTACCAGCTGACAAAGCGCTCA
>JAAYGA010000170.1 GCA_012727935.1 Pseudomonadaceae bacterium
GGGTGTACAAATTGGATATCATCAATTAAGTTCAAATGCTTTAATAACGCAGCACAGACTAAACCATCAAAATCACTGCGTGTTACTAACCGGTATTTCTGTGACATAAAGCGACTCCAAATAAAAAAATATTCCACAATTAAGCTATTTAAAATTAACTAGGCTAAAAATAGCATTCTTACAGCGATTTCTAAAGGTCTATCGAGGTTTCCTTATTATGAACCAAGCATTAACAACGTCCACACCTGCTTTACTTAAAACTGTTTTTTTACACGATTATTTACCACCAGCTTTCTTAGTAACACAGGTTCACTTAAATTTTTTATTAGACGACACCCAAACACGGGTTATTAGCCATTTAGAAGTACAACGCAACCCTGCCAGAAAAGAAGCTAACTTACCCTTAGAATTAGATGGCCAAGAACTCAAGCTAATTAGCCTGAAATTGGATGGCAAAAGTTTGGATGCCACTGCTTACCAATTAAACGCACAGCAACTAATTTTGCCTTCGGTGCCTGATGCATTTGTATTAGCAATTGAAGTCGAGATTGACCCTTTAAATAACACGGCACTTGAGGGCTTATATCAGTCCAGCGGCAACTTTTGTACCCAATGTGAAGCTGAAGGCTTTCGCCGCATTACTTTTTACCCCGACCGCCCCGATGTATTAGCGCCCTTTACCACCCGCATTGAAGCCGATAAAAACCGTTTTCCAATTTTGTTATCTAACGGCAACCTTATTGACAAAGGTGATTTAGAAAAAGGTAAGCATTTTGCAAAGTGGCAAGACCCCTTCCCTAAACCGGCTTATTTATTTGCCGTGGTAGCCGGTAATTTACACCCCGTTAAAGACACCTTTACCACTTCTAGCGGGCGTGAAGTGGCATTAGAAATTTGGGTAGAAAAACAAAACCTGCATAAATGCGGCCATGCCCTGCGTTCACTTAAAGCCGCTATGCAGTGGGATGAACAAACCTATGGCCGTGAATACGATTTAGACATTTACATGATTGTTGCAGTTGATGATTTTAATATGGGCGCTATGGAAAATAAGGGCTTAAACGTCTTTAATTCGGCTTGCGTATTAGCCGACCCAAAAAGTGAAACCGATGCTGCTTTTAACCGCGTAGAAAGCGTGGTTGCCCATGAATATTTTCATAACTGGTCGGGCAATCGGGTGACCTGCCGTGATTGGTTTCAGCTTTCTTTAAAAGAAGGCTTTACCGTGCTGCGTGACCAGCAATTTAGCGCCGATATGAACTCCGCCGCCGTTGAGCGCATTCAGCAAGTTAGCATGTTGCGTACCGCCCAATTTGCTGAAGATTCAGGCCCCACCGCCCACCCTGTTCGCCCTGAAAGTTACCTAGAAATCAATAACTTTTATACTCTGACCATTTACGAAAAAGGGGCTGAAGTGGTGCGAATGCTAAGCGAATTGCTGGGCAAAGAAACCTTTCGTAAAGGCTCCGACCTTTATTTTGAACGCTTTGATGGCCAAGCCGTTACTGTCGATGATTTTGTGGCCTGCATGGCCGAAGTCTCTGGCCTAGATTTAAGTCAGTTTATGCTTTGGTACAGCCAAGCCGGTACGCCTGAAGTCACTGCTTATGGCAAATATAACGCCACCGAAAAATCTTACACCCTAACGCTTAACCAACACACCCCTGCCACTGCTGGGCAAGCCATTAAACAGCCGCTGCTGATTCCCATTAAAATGGGCTTGGTAGGCCCTGCTGGGGTTAATATTCCTATGGAAGTGAATGGTGAGTTTTGGGGTGCAGAAAGGGTAGTGCAACTTAAAGAAGCCGAACAAAGTTTTACTTTTCACAATTTAGAAGCTGAACCTGTGCCTTCTTTATTGCGAGGTTTTTCAGCGCCAGTAAAGCTGCAGTTTGATTACAGCCGTGAACAGCTGGCTTTTTTAATGACCTGTGATAGCGATGGTTTTAACCGTTGGGATGCTGGTCAACGCTTGGCGATTTTAGCTTTACAAAGCCTAGTTAGCCAACAGCAAGCCGGTGAAGCACTCGTTCTTGATACAGCCTTAGTTAAGGCTTATACCCAGCTACTTAAAGCCCCTGTCAAAGACCCAGCTATTTTGGCAGAAATGCTATTACTGCCTTCTGAAGCTTACCTTGCAGAGCAATATACAAAAGTAGACATTGATGCAATTCACGCTGCCAGAACCTTTGCCCTTAAAACGCTGGCAAGCCAGTTGTATAGCGAATTTTTACGCCTTTATCAGCAGTTTTCTACCAGCAATGCTTGGTCGCCTGCTGCCGAAGCCATTGCCGCTAGGCGCTTAAAAAATGTGTGCCTTGGCTGGTTAGTGGCCACTGAAAAGCCCGAAGCTTTACTACTTGCCACGCAGCAGTTTCAGCAGGCCGATAATATGACCGACCAGCTAGCGGCGCTAACCTGCTTGGCGCATGCAAAAGATGACACAGTTGGCGAAGCGGCTTTACAGGCTTTTGCTAAGCAATGGGCGCATGACCCATTAGTGATGGATAGCTGGTTTAGTGTGCAGGCCACTCGCCCACTGGCTGATACTTTAGATAAAGTTAAATCTTTACAAGAACACCCTGCTTTTTCAATGAAAAACCCCAATAAAGTACGCGCGTTAATTAGTGCTTTTGTGAACCAGAATAGGGTTAATTTTCACCGTAAAGATGCCACTGGTTATCAGTTCTTAGCTAACAAGGTAATAGAGTTAAACCAAATGAACCCACAAATTGCGGCACGCTTAGTCATTCCTTTAACCCGCTTTAAGCGTATGGATAAAACCAGACAAGGTTTAATGAAAGCAGAATTAGAGCGCATTCAACAACAGCAATTAAGTGCCGATTTATTTGAAGTGATTGAAAAAGCTCTGCAATAACTGAACAAAACTTAAATTAGTTTTTATATATATAGCATTATTTATCTATAACACTACATAATTAAACACTGAATTAGTTAACTAAAACTACTCAGTGTTTTTTTTTGTAATAGAATTAACATAAACAAAATTATCTAATTTACAGCAGCTTTTGCTGTGCTACTCTTAACACAATAAATGCAGTTTATTTTATCTTCAAATTCTCTCTAAGTTACTAAAAAAACATAAAATCAATATATTGTGGAGAAGCTTAGTATGGCTAGAAAAAGTAGTGGTACATCAGTTGCGCCTAAAGAACGCATTAATATTTCTTACCGACCCGCAACTGGTGATGCTAAAGCACAAGTTGAACTCCCTTTTAAAGCATTAGTTATTGGCTCTTTCAGGTCTAATGAAGATCCTTCTAATATTCAAGAACGTCAAACCATTAGTGTTAATCGTAAAAACTTCGATGAAGTTATGACTAGCATGAACCTAGAGCTTAACTTTACTGTTACTAACCAGCTAAATAGTGATTCTGAAGAACTAGCCATCAATATTCAGCCTAAGTCTTTGCGTGATATGGAACCAGACCAGTTAGCGCAAACAATACCCGCCTTAAGAAAAACATTAGAACTACGCGATGCCTTAAAAGCCTTAAAAGGCCCTTTAGGTAACACGCCTGCAATGCGTAAAACCATTCAAGTTATGCTGGAAGATAAAGGGCAGCGGACTCAACTTTTGTCTGAGCTAGGTTTAAAGCCGTCAGCAAAAAACAAAGCTAATAATGACGCAGAATAAACTGGGGACACAAGGTAATGACTGAGCAAACAAAGATTGAACAAAAAAAAGCACAACCGCTAGTAGGTGAGATTCTTGAATATACTCGCTTAGATAAAGCCGATGCAGGTTATGATTTAGCACACCAAGGTGTTGAAGCGTTATTAGGCGAATTACTAAGCCGTGAAACTCAGTTGCCACGCATTGACAAGGCACTGGTTGAACAAATGATTACCGAACTTGATAATCGTTTAAGCCAGCAGATGAACAGCATTCTTCATGCACCTGAATTTCAGGCCATTGAAAGCACTTGGCGCGGTTTAGATTTTTTAGTACAGCGCACTGAATTTAATGAAAA
>JAAYGA010000171.1 GCA_012727935.1 Pseudomonadaceae bacterium
AACGCTGCTTCTCGGTTGGTATCCCAAACAATTAGCTTGGCTATCATGGGGTCGTAATAAATACTGACTTCATCGCCTTCTAATACGCCGGTATCAACTCGCACATGGCGAGTTTCTGCTGGCGTACGCACATAGCTTAAAGTGCCGGTAGCGGGTAAAAAGTCTTGGTCGGGGTCTTCGGCGTAAATACGGGCTTCAAAGGCGTGGCCATGAATTTCTAGTTCATGCTGTTGTTTGGGAAGCGGTAAACCTGCAGCTATATTTAATTGCCATTCCACTAGGTCTTCACCGGTAATCATTTCGGTGATGGGGTGCTCAACCTGTAAGCGGGTGTTCATTTCCATAAAGAAGAAGCTGCCATCGGCATCAAGCAGAAACTCTACGGTTCCCGCATTCACATAACCTATGGCTTGTGCGGCTTTAAG
The DNA here is from genome assembly GCA_012727935.1 of Pseudomonadaceae bacterium. GTDB lineage: Bacteria > Pseudomonadota > Gammaproteobacteria > Pseudomonadales > Halomonadaceae > Marinospirillum. The sequence goes on from JAAYGA010000171.1 coordinate 426, forward strand.
AGCTGCATCACCCATTTTGGCACGCAGTTCTTCGGTCATGCCTGGGGCAGGTGCTTCTTCAATGACTTTTTGGTGGCGACGCTGTACCGAACAGTCACGCTCGAACAAGTAAACACCTTGGCCTTGTGAATCACAGAACACCTGAAATTCAACGTGACGAGGTTTAACTAGGTATTTTTCCACCAGCATGGTGTCGTCGCCAAAACCATTCATGGCTTCACGCTTGGCTGCGGCTAGGGCTTCATCAAATTCGCTGGGTTTTTCAACTATACGCATCCCCTTACCACCACCGCCAGCCGTGGCTTTAAGGAGTACTGGGTAACCAATTTTTTCGGCTTCTGCTTTGATTAGTTCAGGTGATTGATCGGCACCGTGGTAGCCAGGCACTAGCGGTACGCCAGCGTTTTCCATAATGATTTTAGCGGCAGATTTAGAACCCATGGCTTCAATGGCTTTAATGGGTGGGCCGATAAACACTAAACCAGCGGCATCACAGGCGGCTACAAACTGGCTGTTTTCAGCTAAAAAGCCATAACCTGGGTGAATGGCTTCAGCGCCGGTTTGTTTGGCGGCAGCGATTACCTTGTCGATTTGTAGGTAGCTGTCTCTGGCTGGCGCTGCACCTAGATAAACGGCTTCATCGGCCATTTTTACGTGTAGGGAGTCTCGGTCTGCATCGGAATAAACAGCAACGCAGCGAATGCCCATTTGGTGGGCGGTACGTATTACGCGGCAAGCAATTTCGCCACGGTTGGCAATGAGTATCTTACGGAACATGGTCAGTTCCTCTTTTTATATTGTTTAATTTGTTTTTAAGAAACCCTTAGTTCAGTGAACTAGCGCAGTGAAGGCTGCCGTGGTTTCTTAAGCCTGTTTATTTAAACTGTATAGGTGTTTACTTCTGCCAATTAGCCGCTCGCTTTTCAAAGAAGGCACTCAGTCCTTCTTGGCCTTCGGCGGATACACGGATTTTGGCGATTAAATCGGTAGTGTAGTCTTGTGTTGTTAAGTCGGCTGGGCGGTCGGCAACAAAGTGAACTAGCGCTTTGGTGTGGGCGACGGCTTGCGGGCTATTGGCGAGCAAAACTTTTACCAGTTGTTCTATTTCAGCATCGAGCGCTTCTTCGGCAACCACTTCATCAACCAAACCTAGCTGCTGGGCTTTTTCTACGTCTATTACTTCAGCGGTTAAGGCATAGCGGCGCATGGCACGAACACCTAAAGCTCTAACCACATAGTGGCTAATAACGGCGGGTGATAAGCCAATTTTCACTTCAGATAAGCAAAAACGTGCTTTGCCAGTTGCGACTACTAGGTCGCAGCAAGCGGCTAAACCAACAGCGCCACCATAAGCAGCACCTTGCACTCGGCAAATAGTCGGGCAGGGTAGGGTATCGAGTTCGTGCATTAATCTGGCAAGTTCTTGGGCATCTTTTTTGTTTTCGGCTTGGCTGTATTCGGCCATGCGTTTCATCCAACCTAGGTCGGCACCGGCAGAAAAGCTTTTGCCTTCTGATCCAAAAACTAGCACTCGGGCTTTGGCATCACGCACTGCGGCTAGCTTGTTGAGTATTTCTGCTATTAAAAGATCATCAAAAGCGTTGTGAACTTCAGGGCGGTTAAGCGTTAGGTAAGCCACGCCACGTTGGTCGATAGTTAGCAGAACGGTTGGATTAGTGGTCGTCATTTTCTTCTCCTTAAGCAGCGCTTACATGCGGAACACGCCAAAACGTGTCGGCTTATTGGCGGCATTTAATGAGGCTGAAATGGCTAAACCTAAAGTGTCACGGGTTTGAATGGGGTCAAGAATACCGTCATCCCATAAACGTGCGCTGGCAAAGTAGGGGTGGCCTTGGTGCTCGTACATTTCACGGGTGGGCTTTTTGAAAGCTTCTTCTTCTGCTTCAGACCATTCTGTACCATTACGCTCGTGCTGCTCACGTTTAACTTGCGCCAGTACGTTGGCAGCTTGTTCGCCACCCATGACAGAAATACGAGCGTTAGGCCACATCCACATAAAGTTAGGATCATAAGCACGGCCACACATACCGTAGTTACCGGCACCAAAACTACCACCAATTAAAATGGTGAATTTAGGCACTTGGGCGCAGGCAACAGCGGTGACCATTTTGGCACCGTGCTTGGCGATACCTTCATGCTCGTAACGCGAACCCACCATAAAGCCGGTGATGTTTTGTAGGAACACAAGAGGAATGCCACGCTGGGCGCAAAGCTCAACAAAGTGAGCGCCTTTTTGAGCGGACTCTGAAAAAAGCACGCCATTGTTGGCTAGTATGCCGACTGGGTAGCCGTGAATACGTGCAAAGCCAGTGACTAGGGTTTCACCATACCAGCGTTTAAATTCATCAAATTCTGAACCATCGACCACACGGGCAATTACTTCACGCACATCGTAGGGTTTGCGTAAATCAGTACCCACAATGCCGTAGATTTCTTCTGGGTCGTAAAGCGGTGGGCGTGAAGGTTGAATGTCGAGTTCACCTAGTTTTTTCCAGTTCAAGCGACTAACCGCACGGCGCACCAGTTGTAGGGCGTGTTCATCGCTGAGTGCGTAGTGGTCAACCACACCAGAAATGCGTGCGTGAACATCGGCACCACCTAGGTCTTCAGCCGTAACCACTTCACCTGTGGCAGCTTTAACTAAGGGTGGGCCAGCTAGGAAAATAGTGCCTTGTTCTTTAACAATAATGGATTCATCGGCCATGGCAGGTACATAAGCACCACCGGCAGTACAAGAACCCATAACCGAAGCAATTTGTGGAATGCCTTCGCTAGACATAGTGGCTTGGTTGTAAAAAATGCGGCCAAAGTGATCACGGTCGGGGAAAACTTCATCTTGGTTAGGCAGGTTAGCACCACCGGAATCGACTAGGTAAATACAAGGAAGGCGGTTTTTACGGGCAATTTCTTGCGCTCGTAAGTGCTTTTTAACGGTTAGCGGATAATAAGTACCGCCTTTGGTGGTGGCATCGTTGGCTACAATAATGCATTCCACACCGGAAACACGGCCAATACCGGTAATAATGCCAGCGCTGGGTACAAAATCATCGTAAACATCAAGCGCGGCAAGTTGTGAGAATTCTAAAAAAGGTGCGCCTTGATCAAGCAGGCGTTCAATACGTTCACGGGGCAGAAGCTTGCCACGACTTAAGTGACGTTCTTGCGCTTTAGCACCGCCACCTTGTTTAACTTCGTCTAATTTTTTGTGCAGATCGGCAATTACTTCACGCATCGCTGCTTCGTTTTCAGCAAACTGCGGCGCTCGGGTATTTACCTGCGTTTTAATCACAGTCATTTCAGTGATCCTTTTATTGTAATAGTGCAGCTGGGTTTGGTGGCATAATTAGAGTGCAGCTGCTGTTTGGTGGCGAGTAGGTCGACCCTTTAGGGCGACAAAGACAAAGCTCGTCAGCCTAAAGACTGACCTACAAAACCACCTATCTGTGTAATCCGTGGCTAAAAGCAGTTCGTTTGAGGCTAGCGAGATTCGTTAAAAATCTCACGCCCAATCAACATGCGACGTACTTCACTGGTGCCTGCGCCAATTTCGTAAAGTTTGGCATCACGCAGTAAGCGGCCAGTAGCATATTCATTGGTGTAACCATTACCGCCTAGCAGCTGAATGGAATCTAAAGCAACCTGAGTGGCTTTTTCAGCACAATAAAGAATAACGCCAGCAGCATCTTTGCGGCTGACTTCGCCACGGTCGCAACCTGCCGCAACAGCATATAAATAAGCACGGCAAGCAGACATGGTGGTGTACATATCAGCAATTTTGCCTTGTACTAGCTGGAATTCACCTATGGACTGATCAAACTGCTTACGCTCGTGAATATAAGGAACCACGATATCCATTGCCGCCTGCATAATGCCGATAGGGCCAGCAGCTAAAACAGTACGCTCAAAATCTAGGCCGCTCATAAGCACGCGAACCCCTTTACCGACTTCACCCAGTACGTTTTCTTCTGGCACTTCACAGTCTTGGAAAACTAATTCGCAAGTGTTAGAACCACGCATACCTAGCTTGTCTAATTTTTGGTGGCGTGAAAAACCTGGGGAATCGCCTTCAACGATAAAAGCGGTAATGCCTTTAGAGCCAGCAGAGGTGTCGGTTTTAGCGTAGATAACAAAGGTGTGAGCATCGGGACCATTAGTGATCCACATTTTGTTACCATTTAGAATGTACTTGTCGCCTTTTTTGTCGGCACGTAGCTTCATGCTAACTACGTCTGAACCGGCGTTAGGCTCGGACATCGCCAAAGCACCAATATGCTCGCCAGAGCAAAGCTTAGGTAAGTATTTTTCTTTTTGGGCTTGCGTGCCATTAATTTTAATTTGGTTAACGCAAAGGTTAGAGTGCGCACCGTAAGAAAGACCTACCGAAGCAGAAGCACGGGAGATTTCTTCAACAGCAACACAGTGAGCTAAATAGCCCATACCAGAACCACCAAACTCTTCTGGTACAGTAATGCCAAGTAAGCCCATATCGCCAAACTTTTTCCATAAGTCCATAGGAAATTCGTTGGTTTTATCGATTTCAGCAGCGCGTGGCGCTATTTCAGCAGCAGCGAAAGCATTGATTGATTCGCGCAGCATATTTAAGTCATCGTCCAAGCCGAAGTTCATATCTTTAAAGGTGGATTGCATGGTCTGTTCCTCTGCTGTTTTTTATATAAACTGTTTTACTCTTAATAAAATCAACTTTAGGGTAAGTTGACGTTAACGTAAAGCAAAATTTTCTGACTAAGACGTCATATTGGATAGCAAAAGCATAAACCCTTGTTTTTTTGTTGTTATTTTTATGTTCCGGTTTTACTCTAGTTACCACAGACAGCAGGGTTGCTACTAATAATCTTTTTAAAATTATAGAGAAATAAATTGAGCCTTGAAATTCTAAGTCGTCAGCAGGCTATTTTAGAAGCCGCCAATGAGTTAATAGCCACTATTTCGATAGATCAACGCCTAATGTATATCAATTTGGCAGGCCGTCGTATGCTGGGTATTCCGGCTTCCTTGAATTTAGATTTAGAAAGAATCCATGTCAGTAACTTGCATTCTGCTGAGGTATATCAGCAGCTAAATGAAAAAATACTTCCGCAACTGATTACGGCTAGTGAGGCTTGGGAAGGCGAGTTAGAGTTTTGTGATTTAAAAGGTCAAGCTTTCCCTAGTCACTTAACTATTATTCCTCACCTTAATGCTGATGGTGAAGTCTTGTGGATTACGGGTATTGCCCGAGACCTACGCCGTAGAAAAGAATTTGAAGCGCAACGGCGTTTAGCAATGCGCGTTTTTGAATCCACCATTGAAGGTATTATGGTGACCGATGGTCGGGCTAGAATTCAGCAGGTTAATTCAGCCTTTACAGAAATTACCGGTTATCAGCCTGAAGAGGTTTTAGGATTAACACCCAAAGTTTTACGTTCCGACCACCACGATGAAAGTTTTTACAAGGCTATGTGGCAAAGCATTGCTGAAATTGATCGTTGGCAAGGTGAAGTATGGAATCGTCGTAAAGATGGCAGTGTTTATTTGCAGTGGCTTTCTATTAACTGTGTTCGTAATGATCTGGGTGAAATTGAAAATTACATTTCTATCATTCATGACTTAAGTGAATTGCGTGCTAAAGAAGCACAGATCCAACACTTGGCGCACCACGATGTTCTAACTGGCTTAGGTAATCGTCACCAATTAAATGAACGCTTAAACCATGCTGTTCGCCAAGCAAAGAGTCAGCAAGAAGAATTGGCTTTATTATTATTTGATTTAGGCCATATTCAAATTATTAATGAAACTTTTGGGCACAATTGGTGCGATAGGCTGATTAGCGAGCAGAGTAAAAAAATACGCAAATTGATTGGTGCCGCCGATACGCTAGTACGTGTGGGGGCTGATGAGTTTGCTTTATTAGTTGAAGACTACGAAGCAATCCATGACATTACTCAGCTAGCCGATGAAATTAAAAGAGAACTACAAAAAACAGTCACTATTGATGATAAGCAGGTGGCTTTAAGTCCTTCTATTGGCGTGGCTTTCTTTCCTACCGATGGTTTAAACGCAGACACCTTGTTAACTAGTGCACAAACGGCTTTAAGTGAAGCTAAAAATGCGGGGCGTGATAGTTTTCGGTTTTTTGACCATAAGATGACCGATGAAGCCCGTAAGCTGCTGAAATTAGAGCAAGCTTTGCGTTCGGCAATCACTGGTGAAGGTTTAAGCTTACATTTTCAACCTAAGGTGCAATTGGTTGATCAACAAATTTATGGCGTTGAAGCTTTAATTCGCTGGCAGCACCCAGAGTTAGGTTCTTTGTCTCCAGCGGTGTTTATTCCCTTAGCTGAAGAATCAGGGTTAATTGTTGAAATTGGCGCTTGGGTTGTTGAAGAAGCCTGCCATGCGATGGTTCGTTGGCGCAATGCAGGTTTAAGCTTGCCTAGAGTAGCGATTAACTTAGCTGTACAGCAATTAGAACAAGAAGATTTTCCTAGTTGGTTAGAATCAGTCATTAAAAACCATCAGTTAAGCTTAGATAACTTTGAATTAGAAATTACTGAAACGGGTTTAATGGCTAATGAGTTGTGTGCTTTAGCTACGCTGAGTAGTTTGCAAGAAAAAGGTTTTCGTATTGCTTTAGATGACTTTGGTACCGGTTATTCAAGCTTGTCTTACCTGCGTAAACTACCGCTTTCTACCCTAAAAATAGACCAGTCCTTTATACGCGATATGGGCTGCGATGACATTAGTCTAAGCATAGTACAGACCATTATTCAGCTGGCGCATAACTTAAAGTTAGACTTGGTAGCCGAGGGTGTAGAGCAAATAGAGCAGGCACGGCAGCTGTTAGCCATGGGTTGTCAGCAGGCGCAGGGGTTTTTGTACTACAAACCCTTGCCTGAACTAGAGTTAATCAAGCTCTTAAAAAGCCTTTAAGTCGATGCTTTAAGCAGTTGTATCATTTGGCGGGCTGCATTCGATAAGGTACGCTCACGGTGATATAAAAAACCCAACGGACGGGTTATGGGTGAATGATTAATTTTTAATACCGCTAGGCTATTATCTATCAGCGTTTCAGGCAGTAAACTCCAACCCAAACCTATCGACACCATCATTTTTATGGTTTCCATGTAGTTGGTCGATAGCGTTACGTTTAATTCCAATCCCTGTTCTTTGAACACCTTGCTAACAATGCCACGCGTAAAAGTCTGCTGCCCTGGTAATACTGCATCATGCTGGGTTAAATCTTTTAATTTTAAATTAGCTTGCTGGCTTAAAGGGTGATCTTTTGCCACCACAAAACGCAGCTGATCTTGCCACACAGGTACTACCACTAATGCTGGATCAGGCAGGGGCGCTAGAGTCACTATGGCTAATTCTAAATCGCCGGTTAATACGCCAGCATAGGCTTGCTCAGAATCTTGAAAGCGCATATCGAGCTTTACTTGGGGGTGGGCTTGGGTAAAGGCTTTTAATAAGGGCGGTAAGCGGTGCAGGCCAATGTGGTGGCTGGTTGCCAGTATAAGCGAGCCTTGAATCTCACCGCTTAAGTTAGCCAGCATCCGGCGAGTGTCTTTTAAATCAGCTAACAAATGCTTAGCTCAAGGTAAGAGTGCACTTCCTGCTTGGGTTAATTTAATATTACGCCCTATGCGATCAAACAACTTTTGGTTGAGTTGTTCTTCTAGGCTGGCAATACGCTTGCTTACCGCTGGCTGGGTTAAATGCAATTCATCGCCAGCACGAGAAAAAGATTCTTGTTCTGCCACAGCAACAAACGCTTCTAGTGCTTGAATGTCCACTTTAGTCAGTATTCCAAAAAGTTATGCTTAATATGAATGCTATGAATTGGTTTTATTAAAGCCTAACCATTAAGATGTTAGCAAGCCTAAATAAAGGCTACCCATTTGAGGAGAAGAAAAAAATGGCTCAAACCCTATATGACAAGTTGTGGGATGCCCACCTAGTTAAGCAGCGTGATGATGGTACGGCACTTATTTATATTGACCGTCATTTATTGCATGAAGTAACTTCGCCCCAAGCCTTTGAAGGCTTGCGCTTGGCGGGTCGTAAGCCTTGGCGTTTGTCGGCAAACCTTGCCACACCTGACCATAACGTACCCACGACCTTAACCGAACGTGCGCAGGGTGTCAGCGGTATTGAAGATGAAACTTCACGTATTCAAGTTCAAACCTTGGATGACAACTGTGAAGAATTTGGTATTACTGAATTTAAAATTAATGACCCACGCCAAGGTATTGTTCATGTGGTTGGCCCAGAACAGGGCGCAACATTACCGGGTATGACGCTAGTGTGTGGTGATTCCCATACAGCCACTCATGGTGCTTTTGCTGCCTTAGCTCACGGTGTGGGTACTTCTGAGGTTGAGCACGTATTAGCAACCCAGTGTTTAATTCAGCGCAAGATGAAAAACTTGCTGATTCAAGTCGATGGCAAGTTACAAAAGGGCGTGACCGCTAAAGATATCGTATTGGCAGTTATTGGTGAGATAGGTACAGCGGGTGGTACCGGTTACGCCATGGAGTTTGCTGGCTCAGCCATTACTGAGCTGTCGATGGAAGGTCGTATGACCATTTGTAATATGGCGATTGAAGCGGGCGCAAGGGTTGGCCTAGTGGGTTGTGACCAAACCACGATTGATTATGTTGAAGGTCGTCCTTTTGCACCTAAGGGCAAGGATTGGGATTTAGCAGTTGAATGGTGGAAAACACTGCACACTGATGCTGATGCCAAGTTCGATAAAGTGGTTAAGTTAGATGCTGCGACTATCGAACCACAGGTTAGCTGGGGTACTTCACCTGAAATGGTTGGTTCAGTGAACAGCCTTGTACCTGATCCTGCCAAAGCTGGCGATGAAAACCTGCGTAAAAGCTGGGAATCAGCTTTAAAATACATGGGTTTAAAAGCCAACCAAGCCATTACTGATATTAAGCTCGATAGAGTCTTTATTGGCTCTTGTACTAACTCACGTATTGAAGATTTGCGTGCTGCGGCTGAAGTGGCTAAAGGTCGTAAAGTATCGCCCACCTTAATGCAGGCTTTAGTAGTGCCAGGCTCTGGTTTGGTTAAAAAGCAGGCCGAAGACGAAGGTTTAGATAAAATCTTTATTGAAGCGGGCTTTGAATGGCGTGAACCGGGCTGTTCTATGTGTTTAGCGATGAATGCCGATAAGTTGGGGCAGGGTGAGCATTGTGCTTCTACCTCTAACCGTAACTTTGAAGGTCGCCAAGGCTACGGTGGTCGTACCCACTTGGTTAGCCCAGCTATGGCAGCAGCGGCGGCAATTGCCGGTCACTTTGTTGATGTGCGTGAGTGGAGTTAAAAATGCAAAAGTTTACCCAATTAAATGGTTTGGTTGCGCCTTTAGACAGAGCCAACGTCGATACTGACCTAATTATTCCCAAGCAGTTTTTGAAATCCATTAAACGCACAGGTTTTGGTCCTAACCTGTTTGATGAACTGCGTTATTTAGACGAAGGCTTTCCTGGGCAAGATGCAACCAATCGCCCACTGAACCAAGATTTTGTGCTGAATAAGCCGCGCTACCAAAATAGTGAAGTGCTTTTATCGCGTGCTAACTTTGGTTGTGGTTCTTCACGTGAGCACGCCCCTTGGGCTTTGGTTGACTATGGTTTTAGAGCCATTATTGCGCCCAGCTTTGCGGATATTTTCTTTAATAACGCACCCAAAAATGGCCTGCTATTAATTCAGCTAGATGATGCCACGGTTGATCGCCTGTTTAACGAAGTAGAAGCCACAGAAGGCTACCGTTTATTAGTCGATTTACCAGCGCAAACAGTAACCACGCCAAGCGGTGAGGTTTTAAGCTTTGAAATGGATCAGTTCCGTAAACATTGCTTAATTGAAGGCTTAGATGATATTGGCTTAACGCTGAAAGATGCCGCCGATATTAAAGCTTATGAAGAAGCACGCGCTAAAGTAACCCCGTGGATTTTTGCCTAAATTTATTGAAAGAGATTTTGTAATGACTCAACATATTCTAGTGTTACCCGGTGACGGTATTGGTCCAGAAATTACTGCCCAAGCAGTCAAGGTAATGGAAGTTTGCCGTGATGATTTTGGTGTGGATATTAGCTGGGAAGAAGCCCCTGTCGGTGGTGCGGGTTATGATGCAGCGGGTCATCCTTTACCGCCTGAAACGCTAGCCAAGGCTAAAGCGGCTGATGCGATAGTTCTAGGTGCGGTGGGTGGCCCTAAGTGGGATAAGCTAGAAGACATTAGTTTGCGTCCAGA
>JAAYGA010000172.1 GCA_012727935.1 Pseudomonadaceae bacterium
ATCGTATAGCATACCTAAATTATTTTGCGCACTTGTATTGCCTTGGTCAGCACTGAGCTTAAATAGTCGAGCTGCTTCTTGGTCATTTTGTTTTACACCTAGGCCATTTTGGTACATCTGACCTAAATTAACTTGTGCCCTTGCATTACCTTGGTCCGCACTGAGCTTATAAAGCCGTGCTGCCTCTTGATAATCTTGCTGTACACCCTCCCCAGATTTATACATGTCGCCTAAATTAAATTGTGCACTTGCATTGCCTTGGTCTGCACTAAGCTTATAAAGTCGTGCCGCTTCTTGATAATTACCAGCTTTATCAGCTTTAAGTGCGGCATTAAAATCAGCTGTAGCTTGTAAAATAGCTTCAGCCTGTTTATCAGCTTCGATTTCCGACTTTTTTAGCTCATCTAATAACTTTTGATCAACCCAGCCAGTCTGCGGGCCACCAATGTCTTTTTGAAAGGTTTTAACTGCATCAAAGGTTTGTAAGCTATATACCCCGTTAGAATCCTTTATATCGTAATCTAGTTTACTTAGTATTACTTGAGCTTGTGAAACTTTAGTTTTTATTGATTCGCTATCTTTTTTAGTAATACCTAAATTATTAGCGTACATATAGGCAAGATTGTGTTGGGCTGGTAAGAAGTTTTGCGAGGCGCTAAGTCTATAAAGGTACAATGCAGATTCATAGTGTTTGTGTTTTTCTGCCTCAACGCCTCTTTCGAATGCTTTTTCAGGGTTTTTAGCTAAGCCATTTAGGTAACCATCAAGAACAGACTGGTACTCACTATCGCTTATTTTTTTTACTTTTTTTGTTGAATCAGCATCCCAAACCATCTCTGCTGCATTGAGCGACAGGGAAATCAAAAATAAGATTAGAATCCTTAAGTACATACGCTGGCGTCCCTTAATTTTTTAGCTTAGAGCATTTTTTATCTGATTTACGGCAAGCATTATGACTACAACCTAAACTTTTTTCCAACAGTGGTTATTAGAGGGCTTGCAGCGGTCGTCAACCCTCTTGAGAAGCGTGGCTATACTTTTTTAATGCTTTTTAAGTGAACATCTACCAGCTAGACTAAGAGGAAACAGAAAAATAACCTAGCTAAGCTAGCAGGTTTAAAAAAGAGTTGAATTTTTAATCGCTAAGGAGAGCAGTATGCAAAATAAAGCTAGGCAATGTTTACAGCAAATGACCAACAACCCATTAGCCAGTTTTCATGATGGGCAATATGAATCAATTAATGAGCTAGTCACCAATAGCAGCAAAATGCTGGTTGTACAGAAAACTGGTTGGGGTAAAAGTGCGGTGTACTTTATTTCAACTAAATTGCTACGAGAGCAAGGCAAAGGCCCTACCATTATTATTTCGCCCTTGATAGCGCTGATGCGTAACCAGGTTATTAGCGCTGCTAAGCTTGGGTTAAATGTTATCACTATTAACTCATCCTTAGACAAAACCGAGCGCCAGTACAACGAACAGCAAATTATTCAGCAACAAGCCGATGCCATTATTATTTCACCCGAGCAGTTGGGCAATGATTGGTTTGTGCAAAATGTCTTAAGCAAAGTTCTATCCAATATTGGTTTATTTGTTGTTGATGAAGCGCACTGTATATCTGATTGGGGGCATGATTTTCGACCTGATTATCAGCGCATTGTTGGCATTATCCAAGCCATGCCAAAAAACCTGCCGGTATTAGCGACCACAGCAACCGCCAATAATCGAGTAATAAACGATATTCAAGTACAAATTGGTAGTGAAATGAAAACCTTGCGTGGGGCGTTAATGCGTGAATCACTGCGCCTACAAACCCTTCCACAAATGCCCCAAGAACAACGCTTAGCATGGCTGGTTAATACCCTACCCAAGTTACCCCACACAGGCATTGTGTATGCCAAAACAACCCGTGATTGTGAACTGGTTGCCGACTGGCTTAAGCAACACGGCATTGACGCCAAAGCCTACCACGGCCAAGCTGATAACAATGAACGCCAAGCTTTGGAAGATGACTTAATTCACAACCGCCTTAAAGTGCTGGTTGCCACTTCTGCACTGGGTATGGGGTTTGACAAGCCCGACATAGGTTTTGTTATTCATTATCAAGCACCGGGCAACATTATTGAGTATTACCAGCAAGTAGGGCGAGCTGGGCGTGGCATTGATAATGCTTATGGTATTTTAATGATGGGTTATGAAGATGAAGTCATCCAAAACCATTTTATTCAAGCCGCTTTTCCTAGTGCAGACCAAGTGACTGAGCTTTTAAATGCGCTAGAAGATGCTGAAAACGGCTTAAAAAAAGCTGAAATGGAGCAACACACTAACCTTTCTTCATCGAATATAGACAAGGTGCTTAAATTTTTAAGCGTTGCTGATCCAGCACCCATTTATAAAGACAAGGCAACCTATTATCGCACCAGTACGGACTACACCCTGCCCCATGAGCGCATTGCACGCTTATCAAGCATTAAAAAAGATGAATGGTTGCAGCTATTAAGTTATCACCGCAGCACCGCTTGTTTAATGAAGTTTTTAGCCAACGCCTTGGATGATAGCTTTGCTGAAGATTGCGGTCAGTGCGCTAATTGCCTACCAAGTGAAAGTTTAAGCACGGCCGTAGCAGAGCATTTATCTGAAGCAGCTAAAGAATTTGCTAAACACCGCTACCTACCCATTCAGCCCAGAAAACGCTTTGGTGCATCAAAAGACATGACTTTAACCGCTTTTGCAACCTACCGTTTTCCTTACCAAGACACCAACCTTATTTCGGAACCCGGTCTGACCTTATCGCGCTGGCGTGATGGTACTTGGGGGAGCTTGGTTGCTGAGGGTAAAAAAGCCAATGCTTTTAGTGATGAACTAATCGCACCTATGGTTGCCATGATTCGCACACTACCCTTTACACAACAACCTAGGTGGTTAACCTATATTCCTTCTTTGCGGCGGCCTACACTAGTTAAAGATTTTGCCCATAAACTAGCACAAGCATTAAATATTTATTGTTCCGATGCTATTCACCTGGTTGAAATGCGGCCTGAACAAAAAAGTATGGAAAACAGCTTTCGCCGCAGTGTAAACCTTGATGGTGCTTTTGCATTGGATACAAGCCAAGTGTATACAGACCCAGTGTTATTATTAGATGATGCCATTGATTCCGGCTGGACACTAGCCGTGGTTGCTGCATTGTTGCGGCGTGCAAACTCAGGCGCTGTTTACCCTGTCACCCTTACCAGTACCAGCGTACAAGGTTAAAATTAATGCATTACACAGAAACAGCCCAAGCCATTTTATTGCTTACCTGCTACTTCAATAAAAGTGAAGTAAAAGACGTGAGGCCTCTAACGCCTTTGCAATATTCACGTTTAGCGGTTTGGCTGCACCAGAATAACTACTCGCCAGCTAGCCTACTTAAAGGTGCTGAAAAGGTTTTAGCACACTGGCAAGACCCTAAACCTGGCGCTAAGAAAAACGAAATAACCACCGAGCGGTTAAAACAATTACTAGCACGGGGTGGCAGCATGGCTTTTGCCTTAGAGCAGTGGACTAAGCAAGGCGTTAATCTAATTACTCGTGCCTGCGCTAACTACCCACAAAAAATTCGTGAAAAACTGGGTGATAATCGCCCGCCGGTGTTTTTCACTATAGGTAATTTAGCACTACTGAATCAGCCTGCTATTGGCTTTGTTGGCTCCCGTGAGATTACCCAAGACGATGAAAGCTTTACTCAAAACAAAGCTAAACTGGCGGTTTCACAAGGGTTTGTGGTGGTATCAGGTGGCGCTAAGGGCATTGACCAAACAGCCATGTTAACGGCTTTAGACGAAGGGGGTTCAAGCATAGGCGTGCTAGCAGACAGTTTATTACGCACATCAACCAGCAAAGCTTACCGTGAAGGATTACGTGACAAGAGGCTATTATTACTTAGCGCCTTTTACCCAGAAGCAGGCTTTAGTGTTGGTAATGCTATGGCAAGGAATAAATCCATTTATGCCTTGTCTGAAACAGTTCTTGTCGTTAAATCAGGTATTAAAGGCGGCACTTGGGAAGGCGCTAATGAAAACCTTAAACACCAGTGGTGCCCTTTGTGGGTGCGTAATAACGAGCAGTTAGGTAACCAAGAATTAATCAAACTTGGCGGCCAGCCTATGGCCGAAGACTTTGCTTGCTTTAAATCATCGCAAGCAGTTGCTAAAGTACAAGAACCAGCCATAAATGATTTATTTGCTATACCAAATTCAACTGTCAATACACCAGAAAAAACCGTGATGCACATTAACCCCGTTGAAATCTTTAACCAGCAAACGAAAGGCGCTTATATTGAAACCCAAGCAGAAGTTGATGCTTACTTAAAAGCCCTGAAAGAAGAATTACAAGCAGCTTTAGAGCAACAACAGCATATAACTATGGGCTAAATTCAGTGGGTGGTTTAAGGACACCTATCCTAACTGTAAGTGAATTTAACGGCCTTGCTATATTCGTAATTGACTTAGCTAAAAAGCTGTTCTACCGTTTTTATTGGCAAAAACATACGAATACGCCCATTATGTTCGCATAAAACTTCAAAACCAAACTTGGTGTAAAAAGCTTGAGCTGAATCAGTAAGGCAGTCAACAACGATAGCATAAGCTCTCATGTAATGATTAACTTCCCATAGATACTTAAGTGCTCGAATGAGGCTAATTTTTCCTAAGCCAGAGCCATGAAATTCTTTGTGTACTGCAAGCTGGGCAAGTAAGAAAACAGGAATAGGGTAATGAGGTAATTTCTTTGCCAGCTGTACAGGTAAAGCTTCACGACTAATTGAACTAGCTGCGACACTGTAAAATGCACAAATCGCATACTTTTGATTGAGTAGTGGCTGAGCACTGGGCAATACCATTGTGCGACTAATTCCCGCTTGCATATGCTTAGCCGCTTGAGTCTTGATAAATGCATTTAACTCTTGCTCACCACAATCAAATGAGTTGCGATCATGTTTAGATTTACTGAGTTCAACAAATTCTTTGCCCCAACTCACTTGATACCACTCTCATCCGTAAACTTTACAGCTTCAAGTAACGCATGATTGGGTGCTTGGGCTTTTTCACACGCAAGCATAAATTGATCAAAGACACTGCCTTTAACAATAATACTTTCATGCTCTTCAATTACGTGGGTAGCATCTTCATCCATCAACCTAACGACATATTCAGTTAAACTTTTCAATCCAAGTAGCGCCGAAGCTTTTTCTGCTTTTGCCTTAATCTCTTCATCAAGACGAATATCTAAGCGTGCAGTTGCCATAAGACCTCCTATGTACAGAACCATTCCGTACCAATCAATGAATTATAATGCATCTAACAAAAAAATTCAATTTGTACGGAAAAATACCGGAAGCCATTTTATTGGTTCAGGTCGGTATGGTTACCGCCGTATTACGGCTGAATTACGCAACCTAGGCGAATGCATTAATCATAAGAAAGTACAGCGTCTGAGTTGGTACAAGTATAGATTAGGTA
>JAAYGA010000399.1 GCA_012727935.1 Pseudomonadaceae bacterium
AAGGCCCGCGACGCCCGCGCCCGCGACGCCGCCAGATAGGCTTCCGCCTGACGATGCACCTCTGCCCGTCCGGCGTCGGTGTTCGGCTGCAGGAAGCGCGGATCGACGTTCAGGGCGGCGATACGTTCGCCGACCGAGCCCTGGCTCATCCCCAGCCGCTTCAGATCGGCGTCGATCTCGGCCGACAGGGCCGCCACCCACTCCAGGCCCTGACGGTGCAGTTCGCCCGGCGCCCGCCGGATGGTGATGTTGGCGTACAGCGACGAGGCGTAGAGCGCCTCGCCGTCCGGTTGCGCCCAGACCCCCGCCTTGTCCGACGCGCGCCCGACAAGGGCGTCCAGCGCCTGCGCCTGACGGTCCAGCGCGGGGGCAACGATCCGGCGGAACAGGGCCGCCCCTTCCTCGCCCAGGGCTTCGTCGGAGCGATACGCCGGAGCCAGGACGGGATTGGCCTCCGGCGCGCTGTCGCGCAGGGCCCTGACCTGCGCCGCTGTCATCGCCAGAATGAAGTCTGGTGGAATGACGCCCTGCGCCGCGTCGTGGACGATGCGTTCGCTCTCCTGCTCGATGCCGCGCGCTAGGGCGGCGACGCCGTCCAGATAGACGTCCCGTCCCTTGATCGCCCGCGCCCCGATACGCGGCGGCGACCAGTAGTAGGCGCCGTTCATCTGGCTGACGACATAGGGGCTGGGCCGCAGATTGATGTCCGAGAAGCCGTAACGCCCGTATTGATCGGCCATCGCCTCATAGACGAAGCGGGCCGTGTCATAGTCCAGGGCTGCGGCGGCCGAGAGCGCCGCGCGGTTCACCCCGCCCAGCTCAGCCAGCCGCTGCGCCGTCGCCTGTCCGTGGCGAGCGCGGGCCGCCAGCGAATAGTCGGCCAGGCGGTCGCCGCCCCCTTCCTCGGCGCGCAGGGCCTGGGCGTGGCGTTCGAGCATGGCGGCAAGGCGGGCGTCGTCGGCCCCGCCGCTCTTCGCCGCGCCGGGCGAAACGGTCGAAACGGCGCCCGTAGCGCAGGCCGCCAGAGGGGAAGCCATGCCGAGCGCCGCAGCGCCGACCAGGAGATCACGACGACGCATCAGGCGGCGCTCCATTGCTGAACAAGGGCGTCCAGGACTTCCATCGGCAAGGGGCCGGAACGCAGTACAAGATCGTTATAGTCGCCCAGACGGAAACGACCGCCCATGGCCTGTCTCGCCGCCTCGCGCGAGGCGACGATCTGTTGCTTTCCGACCATGAAGCAGCAGGCCTGCCCAGGGTAGACGCAGTAGCGGTTCACTTCCCGCTCGGTCGGTCCGCGCAGTTCGCCGACGGTGTCGACCATATAGGCGACGGCCTGTTCGCGATCCCAGCGCTCGTGGTGCAGGCCGGTGTCGACCACCACGCGGCCGGCGCGCCAGAGCTGCGCCTGCAGATAGCCGATACGGCCGTAGGGGTCGGCCTCATAGGCGCCGATCTCGTCCGACATGGCTTCGGCGTAAAGGGCCCAGCCTTCAGTCC
This sequence comes from Pseudomonadaceae bacterium, assembly GCA_012727935.1. Classification (GTDB taxonomy): domain Bacteria; phylum Pseudomonadota; class Gammaproteobacteria; order Pseudomonadales; family Halomonadaceae; genus Marinospirillum. The sequence goes on from JAAYGA010000399.1 coordinate 1,501, forward strand.
ACGCGGAGAAGCGCGCCGCGCGCCGGAACGCCGACAAGCCGCCGACCTCGTCCAGCACCGCCGCCTGAGAATGGTGGCCCGGCACGCCCTCGTGGTGGATCAGCGTCGGCAGGCGCCAGGACGGCAGATCGCTGGGCGTCTTCAGGTTCAGCAGCACCCCGCCCGGCGCGCCGCCCGACGGCCCGTTGTAGAAGGCGACGGGAGAGCTGTCCTCGGTGGCCGTCGACATGCGGCGAACCTCGACCGGCGTATCGACCAGATGGGTGAAGGCCCGCGACGCCCGCGCCCGCGACGCCGCCAGATAGGCTTCGGCCTGACGATGAACCTCGACCCGCCCGGCATCGGTATTCGGCTGCAGGAAGCGCGGGTCGACGTTCAGGGCGGCGATACGCTCGCCGACCGAGCCCTGGCTCATACCCAGT
>JAAYGA010000173.1 GCA_012727935.1 Pseudomonadaceae bacterium
CCGGTGGCGAAGAAGTGGAGCTGCGCCAACCTCATTATTCCATTGACCAACTTGCCTATGGTGACTTGCACCCGCAACTACGCACCTCAGCCCGCGTTACACCACCCATGTTAGGCCTAGGTTTATTAGAAGCCATTCCAGAAAGTGAACTAGAAAAAAATGTAGCAACCCAGCAAAAGCACCCTGAAATTAGCGGCAAACTTAATAAAGTGTGGGATCATCAATTACAAAAAACTGTGGTAGGGCGCTTTGGCTGGAAGGCGATTCAGCCTAATTTAAAACAGCAAAATGCGGCAGCTTTTATTGAAGATATAGGTATTTCAACAACTATTTTTCCGCAAGGCTATGGCGGTTGCACTAGCGCACAAACCGACTGCCGATTACTGCCCGATGGTAATAGCAAACATTTAGGCGGTGTAGAAGCTTCACCGATTATGACTCAAGTGCTGGAGTTTTACACTCAAACCCTAACTGTTCCACCTAGGCGTAACGCCCAAGATGCCCAAGTATTAGCCGGTGAAAAAATTTTTAAACAGTTGGATTGTGCTGCTTGCCACCGCCCTAATTACACCACTGCAAAAAATGCACTGCCACTCTTAAAAAACCAAAGCATCTGGCCTTACACTGATTTACTATTGCATGACATGGGTGCAGGTCTTGCTGATAAGCACAGCGAGTTTTTAGCCAGTGGCAGCCAATGGCGCACACCGCCGCTTTGGGGTGTGGGTTTAACCCAGCTTATTAGCGGCCATTCGCAGCTATTACACGATGGCCGTGCTCGCTCTATTCAAGAAGCCATTCTTTGGCACGGTGGCGAAGCCGAAGCATCCAAGCAGCAGTTTATCGCCTTACCTAAAAGCCAGCGCCAGCAGCTTATACACTTTGTGGAGTCTCTTTAATGCCATCTTTACCTATCTTTTCCACGAAATTCACTGCCAAAGCCTCACTTATTGCTTTGGTGCTGACTTCAACTAGCCAAGCTTTAGCAGCTCCTAGCCAAGACCAGTGGCAAGCGTATAACCAAGCGGCTATTAACCAGTTGGTAGTTCCTGGCTATCAACAACTCACCCAAGCCTTAGAAGCTAGCCAAACTCAAGTCAATGCCTTGTGTGAAGCAAGCAAACTTACCAAATCACAAAAGCTAGCCAAGCTAGAAGCAGCACAAGTGGCCTATCAAACAGCCATGAACCAGTGGCAAGCGATACAACACATTCAATACGGTCCAGTGACTTTGCTAATGCGTAACTATGGCCTACATTATTGGCCCGACAAACGGGGCACAGGTGCTAGCCAACTTCGTAGTGCCTTGCTGCTAGACGATGCTGTTTATGATGATGACTTTTTTCAATCTTCTAGTATTAGCTTAAAAGGCTTTCCTGCCATGGAAAAACTGCTATTTGATGCCGATGCACTAGAAAACCTTCAGCCTAACACTGCCTCCTGCCGCTTTTTAATGGGTGTTAATCATTATATGGTGAAGGTTGCTAAAGAAATTGAACAAGACTGGATTCTTCAAGCAGAAAGGCAATTAAACCCAGGCAGCAATCCTTATTACGACACGCCAGCAGAAGCCGCCATTCCTTTAATGAAATCCTTGGCTGAGCCGCTACAGGTGATAATGGATTACAAGCTGGATTACCCACTGGGTAGTAGCTTTGAGAAAGCCCGTTGGACCCGCAGTGAATCTTGGCGCAGTAATCAATCCATTCACAATATCAATACCAACTTAGAAGCCTTGCACCAGCTTTACAGTGGCTTAAAGCCTGTTAGCGTGCATTCTTTACTGCTGGAAGCAGGCGAAAAAAACCTAGCCAACACGATAGAAACAAGCTTCAAAACTCTGAATCAACAGTTTCAAAAAATACCCGAAGTTAATCAAAAAGATTTAACCGCTAGCACCGACCAGCAACTACGCCAGTTACGCCCACACATTGAAGAGCTGCAAAAAAACTTACAGTTAGCTATGGCTGCGCTTGAAATTCACCTAGGTTTTAATAGCCGTGATGGTGACTAATTCAATAAAAGGCATTAACCGTCGCCAACTGCTAGGCTGGCTGGCTGCTGCG